>DAINNF010000023.1:0-24732 GCA_036736005.1 Acidobacteriota bacterium | reverse complement strand
TGAAGTTTGCGGGAGGGGGCAGGGAAGCGAGGGTAACGGATCGAATCGGGGCGGGAGAAAAAAGGGACGCGACGGTTGCCGCGCCCCGGGTTTGCAATGCGATTATTCTCCGCCGCCCTGGAATTGTTTGCTTCGTTCAATGGACTGCAGCGCCAGGTAGCGTTCGCCGTATTTGCCGATGTTTTCCAGCTCGTTGTCATAATTGTCGAAGTGACGTTCTTCGTCCACCACCAGGTCTTCGAACAGTTTCCGGGATACGGAGTCGGCGTTCTGGCCGCATTCGTTGGCCCACTTGTTGTAGTCATGGGCGCTTTTCTGTTCCATGTTTGCGGCCATCTTCAGCATTTTTTCCACTTCGTGAACCTTGTTGACCTCATGGGAGGCCTTCAGTTCCACTTCGCCGCCCAGAAACAGGATGCGCTCCGCCAGCCGCTCGATGTGGATCATTTCTTCGATGGCGGTCTTCTTGAACAGGTTGGCCAGCAGGTCCAGCCCCTGATCATCGCAGTGGAAGTGGAAATACATATACTGATGAACCGCGTGGAGTTCATCTCCCACTGCTCTGTTTAACAGTTCAATGCTTTTTTCATGCATGGTTGCCTCCTTTATCCGTCAGGTCTGTTGATACCGGCTTCACTATAACACAAGGATCTTGCTCCATGAAATGATGCGATGGCGGTGATGTACGTTACAAACCGTGAATTGACGGGTTTGGTTCAACCCTCCAGGGTTTAACCTTCGAACCGGATACGGCCGTTGCAGATGGTAGTGGTAACGTGGAGATTGGCGGCGGGTGTTTCCTCATCCGTGTGCAATCGTCCGTTGAGCACGGTGATGTCGGCATCCATGCCGGTTTCCAGCCGGCCTGCAGTCTGTTCGCGATGAACGGCCACCGGTGGGTTGGCGCAGAAACCCGCCAGTGCCGTTTCCAGTGACAGTGCCTGGTTTTCCAGCCCGGTTTGCCAGGCTTCCCGCGCCCGGACATGGCGCACCGCTTCCAGGCAGTCACAGGAGACGATGGGCCAGTCGCTTCCGAACACCATGGTGGTTCCGCTTTCCACCAGCTTTTTCCAGGGAAATGCCATCCCCCACCAGGCGGCATCTACTTTTTCGTGCCACAGGGTAACGGGTGGACGCTGGTGGAAGGGTTGCATGGAGGCCACGACGTCCAGCGCTGCAAATCGGGGTACGTCTTCCGCCAGGCACAGTTCAATATGCTCTACACGGTGACGGATGCGATGTCCACGCTGTTCATCCAGTTTCAGATTTACTGATCGCGCGCGCTCCACGGCGTTGAGCATCATGTGGACCGCCCCTTCCCCTATACAATGGGCTGCGACCTGCAGACCGAGCGCGTCCGCGGTCCGGACGGTTTCATCCAGTTCAGCCTGGTTGAAGGCCGGGACACCGGCACGTGCGACACCTCCACTTCGATGGGCGGTGTCCTTTTCCATGACCCCGTCGATGAATATTTTTACGGTTTGCATGTGGACCATGGGGTTCATCCGGTGATGGTCCCGCGCCTCTGCGTTCATGTGTTGCAGCCGCTCCAGATGGGCCTGGACGTGCATGTCGTGGATGATACGTTGTACTTTGTGCAACGTACGGCTGTGTTCGGGCCGCTCCAGCTGGTTGCGCCGGTGGACGGTTTCCTGGAGCAGGGAGGCCAGGTGATGCTGGAGGGATTTCAGTTTCATTCGCCCGGCCCGCAATTCGGTCATCAGGTCCCGGACATCGGCGGCCAGCGCAATATCGGCCAGCATATGTTCGTCCGGCACCACGGAACAGGACTGGAACACCCGTACAGGCAGGCGCCCCGTATGCTCCAGTTCCAGCAGCAACCCGGTAACTTCAATATCTTCCTCCGGCAGTGACAGTCCCATGTTATGAACGGATGTGATGCCGTATCGACTCAATTCCCGACATGCGTTTTCCAGGCAATCCAGTCTTCGGTTCATGGGCTCGGGGTAACGGGTGCGCAATATCCCTTCCACCAGGAAGTATGCGTCCGGTTCCCGAAGTTCTCCGGTAGGGATCCCCTGTGTGTCCCGTTCCATGTTACCTTGCGCGTTCAATTCTTCGATCTCAAGGGGGAACGGAGGCATGGGGTGGAGCATCTCTGCCTGTTTCAGCGCTTCCGTGTTTACCCAACCGGTATGCAAGTCGTGGGCATAGACGAACAGTGGCCGGTCAGAAATCAGTTTATCCAGTTCAAACCGTGCCGTTTCACCGCTGATCAGGGGCGGATCCATGTAGTGGAGCCCGTAGACATGGAGTACGGGCCGGTCAGGGTTCTTGTCCGCATATGTCCGTATGGCAGTGTACAGGTCTTCTTTGGACCGGATTGATTCCACGTCCAGTCCGTCCAGGCGTTCGGCACCCACCGTCAGATGGACATGACTGTCGGTCATGCCGGGAAGCAGTGTGGCTCCTTTCGCATGGATAACGGTTGTGTCCTCATGCAGATAACGATGCGCCTGATTGTCGGGCCCGATCCAGGTGATACGGCCTTGTGCGATTGCCAGCGCAATTGGTTCATCATGATCCTGGTTGTGGAGGTATCCGTTTCGAATCAACAGGTTGACGGGAGTTTCGGCCGCCAGCAGTTCCCGTACGGCCTGTCGGGGAATGATATGAGTCCTGGATTCCCTGTACGGCATCGGATGAATGGTTTGCTTTAAATTTTTTCCGGCCAGTGTATGACGGATGTGGGCAGCAGCACGCAGATTCAACTGATTCCCCCATGCTTCGGTTGTTTCGTATGATGATACGGGTTGGCAGGGGTGGAAATCAATTGATTTCAGGAGAACGGGACCAGTCCCGGATGCGGACAATTTCCAGTTCAGGAATGCCGAGGGATTCCAGGAAATCCTGATGGGATTCCGGTGCCAGTCGTTCGAATTCCCGGTGCCAGTTCTCCATGTCCGATTCTGAAAATCCGGCTGCCCGGAGGATGTCTACCCACTGTTCTTTGGTCATGTGCCGGACATTTTTCCAGGCATCCTGTTTTCGGATCAGTTTGAGGATTTCCTGTTGTTGACGGCGCAACACGTTGATTTCCCGGTTCAGATCGCTCAATCGCTTTTCCAGGATATCGACCGAAGCGGTGGCATGACTTGAATCAAGCGTTCTTGCGATATCTGTCAGGCTGAGTCCGGCCGACCGGTAAACGAGAATCTGTTCCAGCCGTTCACGGTCTGCGTCGGTGTAGAGCCGGTAACCGGCAGGACTGCGCCCCGCAGGTGTGAGCAGGCCGATGCGGTCGTAGTACAGCAGGGTGCTGCGGGACAGGCCGAATTCCTTTACCAGTGCGCCGACGGTATTCATGGTGCCTCCCGTGGTATCGGTTGTTTCTGTTATCCCATTGTATCGTGAACGGAAAAAGAAACCCGCCCGAAATCCGGGCGGGTGAAGGTTCAGCCGGCGAACTTCCGGCGGATGTCTTTGATTTCACCGGCCGGAATGTTCAGCCATTCCAGGAAGGCCTGATGATCTTCCGGATGCTTCCGTTCAAAGGCGCGGTGCCAGTCATGCATCTGGGCTTCGCTCAGTCCGATATCGGTAAACAGGTTGGTCCATTGTTCTTTGGTCATGATTTCCTCCATTTGATTACGGGTTCCGGTTCAAGAGTTGCTTCAACCAGCATACTGCAGCGCTGCGGGAATCAGGATAAACTCTGAACCTTTAGACAGGTCAACAGGAGAGAGAAAGAATTTTCCATTTTTTTGCGAAGCAGATTAGCGGGATGCCCGGCGGGGGATACCGCAAACAGACCGTCCGGGGACAAAAATTACCGGAACGGTATGTTGATGATCCGTTTCATAATCAACTGAGTCGTTTCAGTGCTTTTTTCGCTTCTTTCAGTTCGGCGTTGAGTTTCAATGCTTGTCGGTATGCGTCAATGGCGTCCGATGGACGATTCAACGCTTCGTATACTTCTCCCAACCGGTAGTTGGACCAGCTTTTCATTTCCGTGTCCCCGGCTGAATCGGCGCAGGTTCGAAAACACGCCGCGGCGGTGTCCAGTTCGGTTTTCAATGTTAACAGGACTTTACCCAGCTGGTACCGGATCTGTGTGTTGTCGGGAAACCGGTCCAGCGCGTTTTTCAAAAGACTGCGGGCTTTCGTGTAGTTTTCGGTATGGATCAGGATGGCTCCGGCCCGGATTGCCCATTCCGGATTGTCCGGGTCCATTTTCATAGCCTGCCGGCAGATGTCTGCGGCCTTCTCGTATTCTTCCGCTTTGCTGGCCATGATGAACCGGGCTTCGCAACCCCTGACCGGGTCGTTCTGTTCCAGCCATCGGGCCAGTTCTTCTGCCTTTTCGTCCGACCCGCCGGCGATCCCGGGTGCCATCAGATAGTACATCATGAGATCAAACCGTGCATCCGCGTTATCCGGATCCAGATAAACGGCGGTTTCAAAGGATTGGCGGATCTTGCCTGCCAGAATGGCCTGTTTGAATACGTTGACGTTGCCGGCCTGTTCTCCGTATGCCCGTCCCAGCCAGAGATGGTAAAGGGCGTTTGTGGGTTCCCGGTTGACGGCTTGTTCAAATGCGTCTGCCGCGGCCTCGGAATCTTTGGCGGCCATGGCCACCATGCCGTCGCCGAAATGGACAAACCCTGTATCCGGTGCGATCTTCCGGCAGTCTTCCAGCAGGTTTTTCGCCTGGCTGATTTGTCCGTTTTCAATCAATTGTTGAAATTGTTCCATATCGCACGGGGTGTCTTGAGCGTGAGCGGTCAGTGCCAGAAGCAGGGCAGTGATGCACAGCAGTTGTTTCACATGATCCTCCCGTTCATTGCAGTCAGACCATGCTTATGCAAACTTGCTGCCAGCCGATTGTCCGCTCATACGAAAACGGGCCGGGATATTTTCCCGGCCCGGTCAATTCATATGGATGGGCGGCTACCGGAGCTTCGCAGGCACGGCGGCCTTCAGCTCTCCATCCGTCTTTTCCCAGATGGCGACGGCCGCGAACGGGGTAGTGCCGTCAATGACGATGGAGGAAATGATTCCCGGTTCCAGTTGCGGGAAGAGGTCTGGAATCAGCCAGGCGTTGCGATAGTCCGGTCCCAGGTTGACCCGGGCGGTGCCCAGGTTCATTCCCTGGTTGTCCAGTGCCGTCAATGTGAGCGAAGCGGCCCGGCTTCCGTCGTTCATCAGTGCGACACCGGTCCATTCCGTCGCGGTATCCAGTTCCAGTTTTGCGGCCGTCGTCAGGGCTTCACCCAACGGAAAGGTGACCGATCGGCCGTCCTTGACCATGGTGATGGTCTGTTCCACATGGACGGTTTCGGGAAGGCGACTGATTTCTGCGCAGCCGTCTTCCGGCAGAGGTACGCTGACGGTTTCCCCGGCAGGCAACCTGACGGGCCGGGAGTCAACCGGTACCGCGTTACGGTAAATGGTAACCATACCCTGGGCATCTGTGTCCCCTTCATTGCTGAAGGTAAGCCCGGAAGACCAGCCATGTCCGCTTGCGATATGGGGAACGGCAACCGGTGCCATGTCCGGACCCTGGTAGATCAGAACGCGTCCGGTGATACCGTCGGCCAGGTAGATGTATCCGTCCGAGATCTTGATGTCCCGGATGTCCCCGTCGGTGATGATGCTGCTGTGGTAAACGGGATTGGAAGGATCGGACACGTCGTACACGTCCAGTCCCATCGAACCGCGGGCGACATAGAGGTAACCGTCCAGGGCCTGCACCGATTCCGCCCAGGAGGCCTCCGGAATGAGCGTCAATTGGGTGGGATTGGTCGGATCTGAAATATCCAATACGTAAACACCGGCATAAAAGTCGGCCACATACGCCCGGTCTCCATCCAATGCCACATCCGCTGCGATGCCCGCAGTATCAAATTGGCCCAGCAAAACGGGTGTCTCGGGATCGTCAATGGAAACAAGTTCCAATCCGCCCCCGCCGCCTGCCAGTGCGAGGATGTCTCCCTGTGCCCTAACGTTGTATACATAGCCGGCTGCCGACCAGGTGGAAAGCAGCTCAGGCAGATCGGGGTCATCCAGCGACAGGATGGACATGCCTCCGTATTCTCCTGCTGTGATCAGCAGATTGTTGTGGATGCACAGTTCAATGCCGATACCGCTGACGGATACTGTATTGAGAATTTCGGGTGCTGCAGGATCAGATACGTTCACGACGGTGACGCCCGCCGCCCAATCGGCCACGTACACACGGTCGCCCGCAGCCGCGACAGCGACTGTGGAGGCGGCTGTGGGGATTTCACCCAGCTGGAGCGGTTCGGCCCGGTTGGTGGCATCCAGTACGCGGATACCGGAGTAGAAGTCGGCCGTGTAAACACGGTTTCCGTCCACGTCAAGGTCGGCCACGTAGCCGGATTCCCGGACGGCCGCCACATCGACAACGGCTTCCGGATCGGTCAGGTCGTAGATTCCGAGCCCCCCGGTGGTTTCAGCCAGGTAGGCCATGTTGTCTGAGAAAGCAATGCCGGTTGTACGGAAACCGGAGCCATACTGGTTGACGACCTGCAGGTCTTCATAATCGGATACGTCCAGTATGGTGATGCCGTTCAGGCCGTCTGCCAGATAGAGCAGATTGCCGTTTACCTTCACCTGATGCAGGTCTTCTACACTGTACGTTTCTTCGTCGCCTTCCACGTCTTCGTCGGGGTCGACCGTGATGGACGTAAAAGTAGCCAGCTGTTCCATCGCATCGGGATCGGACACGTCCACGATGGACAGGCCGCTGCGTCCGAGCGAGACGTACATGATACCGTCTACAATCGTCATTTCGTTTACATATGCCGAGAATCCGATGGGGGATTCCTGCGTGATGTTATCCAGATCGGTGATGTCCAGCACCTGGATGCCGTCCCCATGGTCCACAATAAACAGATTACCATCGTAGAATTCGAGGTCCGTAACGTATTCCAGGAGTTCCGGTTCTTCCAGGACCGTTTCGTCGGTACCGTACGAGCGGATGAATTCGGGCATTTCCGGATCGGCCAGATCCAGAAACAGAACACCCTGCGTCCTGGTGCCGAGTGCCATCAGGGAACCGTCCACGGCAACATCTTCGACTCCGGCACCCAGATCAATCAGATGCAGAACGGCCGGCGTTTCAGGATTACTCAAATCCAGTACGTAAAGTCCGGCCCAGTTGGCAGTCAGGTATCCGATATCGCCCTGAATGGTCAATTCGGTCGGTTTGCCTTCCAGATGCAGCCTTCCGGTCTGAACCGGATTTGCGGGATCGTCCACCCGGAACGTATCCAGAAAGCCTTCTTCCGAAATCATGTACAGTGTGGTCCCCTGAAGCAATACATGGTCGTAAGGCGGACTGCCCCAGCTCCCTACCGGGTTCTGTGCGAGTACCGGTACGGTGAGTGCACTTATCAACGTGATGGCAATGATCAGGTTTTTCATGGTTCCGTGTTCCTCCAATGGTGCGCGTATGTTGCGATTACCCTTCACGATTCTCGTGGAAGAAGGCCGAAATGTCAATGATGATCAGCGTTTTGGATGACGTAGACGGCACAAGATTGGGATCAGTGTGGATTGTGTGATTGTGCTACAATCGAAAGCGGAAGACCGCGATCGTTTGATCCGATCACAGGAGGCGACATGAGACTGGGAGCACCTGAAATTATCCTGATCCTGCTGATCTTCGTGCTGCTGTTCGGCGGACGGAAACTGCCGCAGCTGGCCGAAGGAATGGGCAAGGCCCTGAAGAATTTCCGGAAAGCCGTTTCGGAACCGGATAAGGAAGCGGAGACAGACAAGACCGAAGACAAGAAAGAGGCCTGATCAGCCGGATTCGGAGGCATACCATGTTCGGAATGGGCATGGGGGAGCTGCTGCTGATCCTGGTCATTGCCCTGCTGATTTTCGGACCGGATAAGCTGCCCCAGGTGGCCCGCAATGTGGGAAAGTTCATGAGCAATCTCAAGCGGACCACTGACGATATCCGCTTCTCCATTGAGCGGGAAATCAATATGTCGGAACTGAAAGATACGCTGGATATCCCTGCGGAAGTCAAGCGGCAGATGAATGATATCGTGCTGCCTCCGGATGAGGTGGAACGACGCAGGCAGCGGGTTCTGCGGGGAGAACCGGCCATCCCCTTGGAAGCGGATCCCTATGCAGAGTTGACCGAAACCGTGGAGAAAAGTCCGGTGGACGAAACCCCTGAAACAAAGCAGGAGGAGACGTCTGCTGAAGATCCGGTCCCGCAGGAGGCGTCATCATCGAAGACAGGAGACCCGCAGGATGCGTGAGGAGATGGCCTCCTTCTTTGAGCATCTGGCGGAGTTACGTCGGCGCCTGTTGTGGATCATCGCATTCCTGGTGTTGGGATTCGGCGCGTGCTATACCTTTCATAAACAACTGTTTCATCTGGTGGCGCTGCCGCTGTTGAATATCGCCCCCAAGCAGTATGAACAGGTTTTTGCTTTCCATACCCTCAGTGAACCGTTTTTTACCTATCTGCGTCTGTCTTTCTATGCGGGTATCTTTGCGGCATCCCCACTGGTGCTGCACCAGGTATGGCTCTTTATTTCGCCGGCACTGTATACCCGGGAAAAACGCTATGCCATTCCGTTTATCCTGTTCACCACAATTCTGTTTCTGGCCGGGGGCTACTTCGGATACACGGTGGGACTGAAATACATGATTCAATTTTTTCTGAATGAAGCAGAAGGCCTGATCCCCGTACTCACTATGGACAAATATGTATCACTTACCACCAAGATCATTCTGGGGATGGGACTGGTGTTTGAAACCCCCATCGTGATCCTGTTTCTGGCCATGATGGGGGTGGTGGACCACAAAATGCTGCTGCGGAAATTCAAACATGCCATTCTGATTGTCTTCATTGTTGCCGCTATTATCACGCCGTCCGGTGACCCGGTGACCCAGACTGTATTTGCCGTCCCCATGCTTCTGTTATACCTGCTGGGGGTTCTGGTGGCCTGGTTGTTCGGCAACCGTGAACCCGAGGAAGACTGACATTCCCGTTCCCCTGTGTTCCCTATTAAACTGAAAACGCTCACCAATCCAGTGAAGGTGTTTGCACGATGCTGAAATTGGTTGGTCGAAAAATAACAAATATTGGTTGTTGCGAGCCAACAGTTTTTCCGGTTCAATGGTTTTGTGAACGGAAATCCGGAACCGGGAGGAACGTTGCTGAGGTTTGCCATTGACCGGAAGAATACCAGGCCCCTGTTTCAGCAGATCGTGGAGCGAATTGCGGGCATGATCGATGAAGGTGTCTTGAAGCCGGGCGATCATTTGCCCGCAAGCCGGAAACTGGCGGACGATCTCGGAATCAACCGGTCCACCGTGGTTCGGGCCTACCAGGAGCTGTGGTCACTGGGCTATATCGAGACCCGCCCCGGTGGATATTCCACCGTCCGGTCCCGGATCCATCCGGTTTCACAGCCGGTCTCGGAAGAGGGGGGCGTTTTCGACTGGGATCACATGGGTGTGGATGTGCCGGGAGAACCGGCCGGTCCACAACTGCAGGTGACCGGTGAATGCATCGATTTCGGCCGGCTCGTTCCGGATGAACGGCTTTATCCGGCTGACGATTTCCGCCGATCGTTGAATCGGGCCATGCGCCGGGAAGGCACGAAGCTGCTGGGATATGGCGATCCACTCGGATATCCGGGCCTGCGTCGCTACGTGGCCCAGCGGATGCGCCTGCATGGCGTTACGGTGTCACCGGATCAGATCATGCTGACTTCCGGTTCGCAGAATGCCATTGAACTGATTGTGAAACTGCTGGTGACGGATGGCGTTCCGGTAGCGGTTGAATCTCCAACCTATTCGGCGGTACTGCCCCTGCTCAGGTATTTCCGGATTCCGGTGAAGGGAATTCCCATGACGGATGAAGGCGCGGATCTGGATGTGTTGGAGAGGCAGTTTGAATCGGAGCGGCCTGCGCTGTTTTATACCATCCCCAATTTCCACAACCCCACGGGAATCACCACGGGACAGGCGCATCGGGAACGGTTGCTGGATCTGGCCCGGCACTACAGGGTGCCGCTGGTGGAAGACGGATTTGAAGAAGAAATGAAATATTTCGGACGGGCGGTTCTGCCGATCAAGTCCATGGACCGGGACGGTGTCGTGGTTTATGTGGGGTCCTTCTCCAAGGTACTGTTTCCCGGGATTCGCGTGGGCTGGGTAGCGGCGGACGACGGATGTATCCGACGCCTGGCGGCGATCCGGCGGGCCACCCAGTTGACGGGAAATCCGGTGATTCAGGCGGGTCTGGCGGAATTCTGTGCTTCCGGTGAATATGATGCCCATATCGGTCGTATGCATCGCGCATTCCGCAAGCGGATGCAGACGGCTCTCCGCCTGCTGAGAACACAATTGACGGATACGGGAGTCCGGTGGACGCAGCCGGCCGGCGGGTACACGGTGTGGCTTCAACTGCCGGATGGAAAATTGACGGAATCGGACTGGCTGGACCGGTTTCAGAAGTACGGGGTCCGGCTGGCGCCGGGATCGGGCCATTTCCCGAAATCACCGGACGGAATTTATGTCCGGCTGTCCATTTCAGAGCGGGATGAAAAGGAAATCAGGACCGGAATCGAACGGCTGGGGAAGGCCGTCCGATCGGCAATGTCATAAACAGAGATACAACCGGCGCAATGCGCCATTTGATGTGAAGGAGGCAGTGATGGAACAGCAGAACGTGAATCGCGGATTTGCAGAAATGTTCAAGAACGGGGTGATCATGGATGTGACCACACCCGAACAGGCAAAAATCGCTGAAAATGCGGGTGCATGCGCGGTCATGGCACTGGAAATGGTACCTGCGGACATTCGGAAAGACGGCAAAGTGGCGCGCATGAGTGATCCCGCCATGATTCAGGCGATCATGGACAGTGTGTCCATTCCGGTCATGGCCAAGGTGCGGATCGGTCATTTCATGGAAGCCCGGATTCTGGAAGCCATGGGGGTGGATTTCATTGATGAATCCGAAGTGCTGACTCCGGCGGACGAGGAATTTCACGTGGACAAGAACGAATTCAAGGTACCCTTTGTGTGTGGTGCGCGGAACCTGGGGGAAGCGGTACGGCGCATTCAGGAAGGCGCTGCGATGATCCGGACCAAGGGAGAAGCCGGAACGGGAAACGTGGTGGAGGCAGTCCGACACACCCGTGCCATCAGTCGGGAAATCGCCGCATTGCAGGGTATGGATGGCGGGTCGCTGCAGAAAAAGGCGGCGGAATACCGCGTACACATGGAGCTGGTACAGGAGGTCCGGAAACTGGGCCGGCTGCCGGTGGTGAACTTTGCGGCGGGCGGTATCGCCACGCCGGCGGACGCGGCATTGATGATGAAGCTGGGTTGCGATGGGATCTTCGTAGGCAGCGGCATCTTCAAGTCTGAAGACCCGGCCCGGATGGCGGAAGCCATTGTCCAGGCCGTGATTCACTATGACCAACCGGACAAGCTGGTGAAGATCTCCAGCGGTCTGGGTAAGGCGATGACCGGGCAGGAAATCAAAACGCTGGAAACCGCCATGGCCGAACGGGGGGTTTGACCATGAATGTGGGTCTGCTGGGCCTGCAGGGCGCGGTCCAGGACCATATGCCGCATCTGGAAGCACTGGGTGCACATGCCGTTATCGTGAAGAACCAACACGCACTGGACGAGGTGGAACGCCTGATCATTCCCGGTGGGGAGAGCACGGTAATGGCCATGTATCTGGAGAAACTGGGATTGCGGGAGCATCTGCTGGCGCGGATCCGGTCCGGTATGCCGGTGTGGGGTATCTGCGCCGGTTGCATTCTACTGTCGGACCGGGTGGACGGTGAACCGGGGGCCCTGCGGGTACTGGACGTGACAGTGAAACGGAACGCGTACGGCCGACAGATCATGAGCACAGTAGTTCCGCTGGATATTGACGACCTGGACCTGCGAGACTTTCCGGCGGTGTATATCCGGGCCCCCCGTATCTTGGAAACGGGTCCGGACGTGGCCGTACTGGCCGATCGGGAGGGCGATCCGGTCATGGTTCGTCAACATCACCTGCTGGCCACCACCTTCCATCCTGAATTGACGGAATATCATGCATTGCACCGGTATTTCCTCGATATCCCCGTCCGGAACATGGTTCCGGTCAATGGATAGAGGCCATACAACCAACCGAACAGAAAGGGGCGGGAATTTCCCGGCCCTTTCTATTGTGCGTTTTTGATCGGACCTAAGGACCGGACCGCCTCCCGCTGGGCATGACTGATTTCTTCTTCAATCCCCAGCAGACGTTTGGCATCGGCCAGGATCATGTACAGACAGGGGAGCAGTACCAGCGCGATGAATGTGGCAAACAGGATGCCGAACCCGAGGGAAATGGCCATGGGGATCAGGAATCGTGCCTGCAGGGCGGTTTCAAAAATCATCGGAGCAAGCCCCAGGAATGTGGTCAGGGAGGTCAGTACGACCGGCCTGAACCGCCGGATGGCCGCGTTGGTGATGGCCTCGTGGTGCGACATTCCGCCCCAGTAGTTGTGGTTAGCCGTGTCCACCAGAATCAGCGAGTCGTTGACCACGACACCCGCCAGTGCCACGATTCCCATCATGGAAATGACGGAAAGCTCGAATCCCATGATCAGGTGTCCCAGAACGGCACCGATGATGCCGAATGGAATGCTCATCATGATAATGACGGGCTGACTGTAGCTCTTGAAGGGAATAGCCAGCAGTGCATAGATGCCGAACAGCGCGAAGATAAACCCGAATCCCAGCGCGCTCATGGCCTCCATTTTGTCTTCCTGTTCCCCTTCCAGTTCCAGCCGCAATCCCGGAAACTGCTTCATCAGTCTGGGAAGGTCATTTTCCCGTACCGATGCCACGACCTTGTCCGCGTTGGCGATTCCCTGTTCCACGTCTGCAGTAACGTTCAACACACGGCGTCCATCTGAACGAAGGATCTCGGTGTAGGAGGTCCCTTCGGTGACATCGGCTGCCTGGCTCAGGGGGATTTCGGTGCCGGCCGGGGTACGGATCAACATGTTTTCAATGCTGTGGGCGGTTCTACGATCAGCTTCCGGATAACGGACCATCACCCTGACCTCGTCCCGCCTGCGCTGGAGCCGCAGGGCCTCCGACCCGTAAAATGCACCCCTCACCTGGCGGGCCAGGTCGGTTGCGGTGAGTCCCAGCGCCCGGGCTTCCGGTTTGATGGTGAAATCGAACTGGGTTTTACCTGCGGAATACCCGTCATCCACATCCCGGACACCGGCATATCCCCTGAGGATGTCAGCCAGCCGGGAAGCGGCTTTTTCCAGGGTCGCCTTGTCCCGGTGGGACAGCATCAGGTTAATGGGCTGGTTACCGGCGGCACCGATGGTGTAACTGAAAGACAGGGTTTCGATTCCCGGAATATGTTCGACCAGTTTGTTCCACTTGCTGACAAACTGTTCGGCGGTGATATCCCGCTCGTCGATGGGTACCAGGTACAGGGACACATAGGCCAGGTGAGAGCCGGATCCCTGACCCCCGATATTGACGGCACCGCCGCCCCGGGGTTCGGAACCCACTTCCGCGTAAATGCCGCGCACGATGTCATCACCGCCGTTTTCATCGATTACCTGCTGGGCGGCTGTCAACAGTTGCTGCTGAACGTCCCGGGTTTTGCGTACCGGAGTCCCGAAGGGCATCTGTGCGAAGGCGGTGATCTGCTCGTGTTCCGTTTTGGGCATGAACGAGAAGTCGATCCTTCCGGATGCGATCATGCCGATGATCACCAGCATGAGGCCGAGTGAAAGGGCCAGGGTTACATAACGCATTTCCAGGGCAAGTCGAAGGGAAGGCGCAAAGGTACGGTCACGTGCCCACATCAGGAAGCGGCCGAACCATTCCCGTCGTTTGTTCAGGGAAGCAATCCACCCCTTGTCCTCGGACCGGGATCGTTTGGACAGGTGGGCCGGAAGTATGAACAGGGCTTCCACCAGTGAGATCAGAAAGATCATGACGACAGCGGTGGGAATGACCCGGAAAATCTTTCCACTGACACCCGGCAGGAAGAACAACGGCATGAAGGCCGCAATGTTGGTCAGGATGGAGAATGTTACCGGTGCCGCCATCTGCCGGGCGCCTTCAATTGCGGCGGACAGGTAGTCCATCCCCTGTTTTCGCAAGTGGAAGATGTTTTCGCCCACAATGACCGCGTCATCCACCACAATTCCCACAGTAATAATGATGGCAAACAACGACACCATGTTGATGGACAGGTCCAGTACAGGGAAGAACAGCAATGCACCCAGAATGGATGTGGGTATGCCCATGGTGACCCAGAAGGCAAGCCGGACGTCCATTGCCAGTCCCAGCAGGAAAAGCACCAGCACCAGACCGATGAAGGCATTCTTGGTGAGGAGGAACATGCGGTCCCGAAGCATGTCGGACCGATCCTCCCATATCGATGCCCGGACGGTATCGGGCAGCTTTGCGTTCATCTCGGTTACATATTTTCGGACCTTCTCCGATATCTCGGTTGGGGTTTCATCCCCGACACGGTATACATCGAGACGAACAGCCGGTTTGCCGTTGTAGGTGGCGGCAATATCGCTGTCTTCAAATGTTTCGCGAACGGTGCCCAGTTGTCGAAGCCGGACAATGGTGCCGTCATTCTGTGTGACGATGGGAATATCTTCATACTCTTTCGCGAAATATCGCTTCTCCTTGGTGCGGACCAGGATTTCACCACCTTCTGCCTTTACGCGACCGCCCGGCAGATCCAATGCGGAACGACGGATGATGCCGGCTACATCGTCCAGGGTCAGATTGTATTCCCGCAGGGTTTTCTGGGGGATTTCGATGGAGATCTCCGGTTTTCGGACCGACCCCAGTTCCACCTGGGTGATGCCTTCCGTGGCAATGAGGTCTTCCCGCATGTCTTCCGCCAGTTTCCGCAGGCCCGCTTCGGTCTGCTCACCATGAAGTGCCACGGTGATGACATGAACCCGGTTCATGGCGAGCGATACGGTGTATCGTTCAATATCGTCCGGAAAGGTCTGAATCGAGTCCACCGCGTTCTTGATGTCGGTGAGTGCTTTGTTCTTGTTGGTGCCCAGCTGCAGTTCAACCGAAACCATACCGAACCCTTCGTTGGCGGAGGCGGTGACTTCTTTCACGTCGTCCAGACCACGCACTTCCTCTTCAATGGCCAGGATAATGCCTTCTTCGATTTCTTCCGGGCTGGCACCCGGATAGGGGACATTGATGAACACGAAATCCAGGTTCAGATCCGGAAAGATCTCCTGTTTGACCCGTCCGGCCATGATGATGCCGCCCACGATGAACAGGATCATCAGCAGGTTGGCAGTAACGTGGTTCTTGGTCATCCACGCGACGGGACCTCGTTTCTGTTCGATACTCATTGTTCAGCCCCGTTTGCGGCCGGAGGCGCCTGGGACCGGGTCAGTTTCATTCCTTCCACCGGTGTGGGTATGTCGCTCACGATCAGCTGTTCACCGGGTTTGAGAGAATTGTGGATGAACACTTCGTTTTCGGTGCGCCAGTCCACTTCGACTTCGCGAATGGAGAGCCGGTCTTCCCCGTCCATGATCCAGACCGCGTTGACGGTGCGAATCTGTCCGGTAGCCCCTCTTTCAACGGAATGGAGCGCTTCACGGGGGATACGGACGACATCGGTCAGTTCACGACCCTGGATTTCCACGTTGACGAAGGAGCCGATCAGAAGCGGCAGATCCCGTGAGCCGGTTGTTTTCAATGGATGGGGAATGCGGACCAGAACCCGCGCGAGACGGCCTGCCTCGGTCATGTTGCCCATAAGCCGTGCGATATTTCCGGTCCGTTTCAGGGTGCCGTTGCCGGTGTCCTGTTGAATCTCGACCGAGGAGCCGACGTCTCCGTTTTTCGGAAACCGGATCCAGCGGATATGTTCCATCGGAATGGAGACCTGGACCCAGTATTCGTCGGTTCCGGCCAGGACGGCGGTTTCGGTCTGGTTGGAAACCACCTGCCCCACGTCCACCGACTCCCGGACGACCAGCGCATTGAAAGGTGCACGGACCGTGCAGCGTTCGAGGTTGAGACGGGCCTGTTTGAGTGATTCCGTTGCGGCAGAGAAGGCCGCCTGTGCCTGTTTTACCTGTGGTATCCGCAAGGTCAGCTCCCGGTCTCCGTTGTCATGGGAGGCATCCACCGATCCGTTCAGCATGTTCCATTCCCGTTCCGCCACCCGTTGACGGGCCAGTTCCTGCTTGAGGATCAGTTCGGCATTGGCGACGGTCTGTTCGGCTGCGGCCACCATGGCTTCGTAATCACGGGGATCAATCTGATAGAGCACATTCCCTTTGCGGAAAGTGCCGCCCGGTACCAGGTCCGGGTGAACAGAAATGATCCGGCCGGAGACTTCAGGTTTCAGTGAAACCTGTACGGCGGGTGTAACGGTTCCCTGGCCCGGAATGCGGATGCGTACGGTTTCCCGTTGAATGGGTGTGACTTCAACGGGGACCGTCATTTCACGTAATTCGGCCTTCCGGGGTTGGACACGGTGTTTCACCATGTAGACCATCACCGCCGCTGCGGCAAGCAGAATGACGATGGGCAGATACTTCTTGATATGATCACGTTTCATCGGGTTTCCTCCGGTGTCGATGCATGAATTTCATTGGATCCGGTTCTTTCGGGCCATTGCCAGTTACCGCCCAGTGCCAGGTGAATGCTCAGCCGGTTGGTAATCAGGGACTGTCGGGTCCGGATTTCCTGTCGTTCCAGTTGCTGAAGACTTTGCAGGCTGGTGAGAACGGTGACATAGTCCACCAGTCCATTTACATAATGATCGCGGGCGCGGGTCAGGGTGGATCGTGCCAGTTCCACCTGCCCCCGGACCCGTTCGAGCGTGCGGATCAGACCATTTTCGGTGGCCAGTGTATTCTCCACTTCACTCCATGCGGTCAGGAGGGCGGATTCCCAGGCCAGATATCGTTCCCGGACAATCGAACGATTGCGGTCCGTTTCGGCTTTGAGGCGTCCGCCGGCGAAAAGCGGCATGGTCAGATTGCCCAGCAGGTTGGTAAACCAGTTGTCCAACACATTCTGGAAATCGGAGGACTGACTGCCCAGGGTGTAACTCAGGGAAACAGAGGGAAACCGGTTGGCGATGGCAACTGCCAGGCGTTGATCGGCGGCCACCAGTCTCAGCTCGCTGGCTTTCACATCCGGCCGGTTGCGTAACACGATTGCCGGAACGCCCGTGCCGGGAAGATCCGGGATTTCCGGCAGCGTTCTCAATGCCGGTAGCGGTGTGCCGGGCTGGTGTCCCAGTAGCAGGTTCAGGGTGTTTTCGAGCGTAATGAGACGTGTTTCGCTTTCCGGAACCAGGGCCTCCACAGCTGCCAGTGCCTGGCGCTGCTGGTACACGTCCAGTGAAGTGGCCAGTCCATTGGTGTAGCGCAACTCAACCAGTTCCAGCATATCCCGGGACGCGGCGGCCTGATTGGACAATAAATGCCAGGTGGCCCGCTCCGCCACCAGTTGGTACCAGGTTTCCAACACACTGGTGGCGATAGCCTGACGGGTGGCTTCCAGGTCGAATCGGCCGGCTTCGACATCCAGCAGGGCGGCCTTTCGCGAGCTGCTGATTTTCTTCCAGAGGTCGACCTGATAACTGATGGTGGCAGAAGCCCGCCAGCTTTCGATGGTGTTTTCTCCGGGTGGGAGCAGATAGTAGGTGTCCGCCTCGTAGCGTTGCTGTTGGCCGGAAATGTCGGCATTGACCGATGGGTAGCGGGCGGCGCCCGAAACGATCGCCAGCTGCCGGGCCTGTTCCAGGCGTTCCCAGGCGGCTCGGATGGTCAGATTGTCTGCCAGGGCATCCCGAACAAGCTCGTTTGCGGCGGAATCTTCGAACGCTTCCCACCAGTCGGCTTGAAGTTCTTCCGTACTTCCGGACTGGAAGGATTCGGGCATCTGAAGGGCTGTTTCAGGTGATTCTGCGACTTTGTGTACCGAGCATCCGGTGAACATCAGAAGGACGCTCAAAGTTACGACGGCTCTCATGGGGTTTCGCTCTCATTCATTTTACCGGCGGATGGAACCGGGACGGACTGACCCTGTTCGAGGTACTCTTCAATGCCGGCTACCAACTTGCCCAGAATCCGTGGCATTTCGGCACGGTCCTGCTCTGTCAGATGACGGGCCATCTTGCGTGCGCTGGCCTGATGTCTGGGGAGAAATTCCATCATGAATTGACGCCCCTTTTCGGTGAGGCGCACATTGACTTTGCGCCTGTCGGTCGGGTTCGGGATCCGCTCAATCATGCCTTCCCGTTCCAATGTATCCAGCAGACCTGTCATGGTTGCCGAAGATACCTGATAAAAGGGGCACAGGTCAGATATGCTGGCACCTTCCTCCGGATCGGTCACCAGCAGGTTCACCAGGATCAGAAACCGTCCCTTGGAAAGCCCCGTCTTGTGAAAGTAGCTTTCGGTCAGGATGGTGACCTTGTGAAACAGATGCATGGCTCGGGAGAAGTTGTACATGAACTCCAGGTCCATATCCGGGAGAAGTTTCTTGTATTTCGCGAAATGCTCGCGTTCCGGTATTTCCATTACCGTCCTCCAATTCGAAGGAGCCGAGTAATTAGGCCCCTAGTATATTCTGGGCTAGTATACGGCATCCGATAGAATTTGTCTGTAACGAATGTGTAAAAAACCGGCCAGACGCACATTCGGATGCTGTTGAACGGGATTTACCCGTGGTTCGTTTGACATCATCAGGTTGACGTTGCACAATGGCGGGTACATCAATCCCGCTGGCATGGCGGAACCGGGAGGATGCATGGATCAGGAAAAACCGCTAAATCAGTTGAGACGGGAACTGCACCGGCAACCCGAGCTGTCGGGTATGGAAACGCAGACTGCAAATCGGATAGCAGCCGAACTGGAACAGACGCAACCGGACAGACTGATTCGGGAGCTTGGCGGTTTCGGCATTGCGGCGGTCTATAACGGCAAGGCAGCGGGTGAAACATGGATGTTCCGGGCGGAACTGGATGCACTGCCCATCTTTGAGTCGGATGATCTGCCCCACGCCAGCCGTGTTCCGGGCGTCAGCCACAAGTGCGGACATGACGGACATATGGCAGCTCTGATCGGACTGGGCCGATGGGTGTCCGCGGTCCGGGACCGGCTGAAAGGGCGCGTGGTGCTCCTGTTTCAACCGGCGGAGGAAATCGCGTCCGGCGCATACGCAGTGTCGGGTGAGCCCCGCTTCCAGGAGTTGCGTCCGGATCGGGTGTTCGCGTGGCACAACCTGCCGGGCTATCCGCTGGGTTCCGTCATTATCCGGGACGGCGTGTTTGCATCCGCATCCAGAGGGCTGGCGGTGCATCTGACCGGTGCAACATCCCATGCCGCCCATACGGAAGACGGCGTATCGCCATTGCCGGTATTTGCCCACCTGGTGAACCAGTTGCCCCGTCTGCCCCAGGATTGTGTCCGGTTTGACCGGGCGGCACGGGTGACCCTGATCCACGCGCGGCTGGGGGAAGTGGCGTTCGGTACATCACCGGGTGAAGCGGAGGTGATGGCGACGTTCCGGACACATCATGAGTCGGACATGGAACGACTGGTAGAGCGGGCGGAAACCATGATCGCGGCTGTTTCGGACGCTCACGGCCTGCAGGTGAAAATGGAATGGCGGGATCTTTTTCCAGCCACGGTCAATGACCCGAAATCGGCTGAAAAGGTGCGTGTTGCGGCCCGGGAGCGTGGGGTTTCGATCATCGAAGCAGAAGCACCATTTCCGTGGTCGGAGGATTTCGGGGTGTTCTCCGTTGATGTACCCGGGGTGCTGTTCGGAATCGGATCGGGCGAAAGCTGTCCGCAGCTGCATCACCCGACTTACGATTTTCCGGATGAACTGCTGGAACGGAGTGTAGACCTGATGTCGGAGCTGATTCGGAAGGGAATGATAGAACCGGAGAAACGATAGTTGACAGGGGCATGGTGATGGGGAAACAACAGCCAACATCCTGGATCGAGTTGAGCGAAAAGTCATTAAGACAGAATATCCGGTACCTGAGGAAACGGATCGGTAAGAAGACCCGCTTTTGTTCGGTGATCAAGGGAAACGCTTACGGGCATGGTTTTCGACCGTTTGTTCATATTGCAGAGCGGGCCGGTGTAGACTGTTTTGCCGTTTATGATGCGTATGAGGCGGAGCAGGCACTCAACGCCACAACCGCTATGACCGACATTATGGTCATGGGCATGATGGACCATGATGCTGTGGAATGGGCGGTCCATAATGGTATTTCGTTCTATGTGTTCGATGCGGAACGGATGCGAACCGCTATTGAAGCGGCCGGTGTTTGTCATCGTCCCGCACGGGTTCATCTGGAGCTGGAAACCGGATTGAACCGGACCGGTCTTGAGAAAGATGAACTGGATCGTGTGGTCGATTTGATCCGGGATCATCCGGACCGGGTAGAGGTTACGGGACTTTGTACCCACTTTGCAGGCGCTGAATCGATTGCCAACCATACACGGGTTACCAAACAGATTGTCCGGTACGGAGAGATCGTGGATGAACTGAAGGACCGGGATATCCGGCCGAAGTTCCACCATGCGGCCTGCTCGGCGGCTGTGCTGACCATTCCGGAAACCGTTATGGATATGGTGCGGGTCGGGATTGCCCAGTACGGGTTCTGGCCCAGCAAGGAAACCCGGATGCACAATCTGCTGTCACTGGAAAATTCCTTCAAGAAGGATCCGCTGCATCGGATTATTTCATGGAAGTCGCGGGTAATGGGCCTCAAACGGGTGGCGGCCGGCAACTTTGTCAGTTATGGAACGTCCTATCTGACGCTGCGCGATGAAATCATGGCGGTCATTCCGGTGGGTTATGCCCACGGGTTCAGCCGGTCATTGAGCAACCGGGGTCATGTACTGATCCGGGGTAAACGGGCGCCGGTTGTGGGTATGGTCAATATGAACATGATCATGGTGGACGTAACCGATATCCCGGGTGTGCAGCCGGGGGACGAAGTGGTGATGATTGGAAAGCAGGGACGCCGCGAGATTACGGTATCGGCCTTCACCGACCTGACACAGAATGTCAATTATGAGACGTTGACCCGTCTGCCTGCCGAAATACCGCGCAAAATTGTGGAATAAAAAAAGCGGCCGGTTCAAAGCGGCCGCTTGGTCACAAACTTCGAAGTCATAAGCCGGGCAACGCCCATATAGTCCGGTTTGAACTGGATGGTACCGCCCACCTGGTATTTCGGTTTCCTGCCGGCCGGTACATCCACCGCAAACACCGTCATGTCCGACGTGGTTCCGATGAATTTGACCGCCTTGTCCTTCGGGGTCAGGTTTTCCACGTCTGCATCAAGCAAACCGAAATCCACCACAGCTTTATACGTGGTGTCCCCGTTCAACTGCTTTGCGATCTCTTCCTCTTCAACCGTGTGCCCGATGGCGGCTTCTGCGATGATACCGTCCGGTTCAATCTCTTTGCGGTAAAACTCGATGATGTCGGCCCGGAATTCGAACGCGTCGGTGGAGAGATTCTTGAACTTCTTGTTGTCATATGGCGACGTGCCCAGAAAAACCGCTTCCCCGATGCGCATGTGGTTGACACCGGTCGGCATGCGTTTCCTGGCAATGAAAGGCAGATTGATGGAACTGCCTCCCGAAATCAGGGGCAGCCTGGTATCGAAGCGGGAATTGATCAGTTCCTGAAAGAGGCACAGCTGGATCAGCTTGTCAAAAGAGGGCTCCACGCCGTACATGCAACCCAGGTTGGTGCCCAGCCCGATCACTTCGATATGGGGCAGTTCAAAGATGGCTTCATAGAAGTTCAGAATATGGTCCCGAACGATCCCCTCCCGCAATTCCCCCAGTTCCACCATGATGACCACTTTGTGGATCTTGTCCAACTTCCCGGCGGCGTCGTTGAGGGCGTGAATGGTCTTGTAGTACGTATTCAGGGAGATGTCTGCATACTTCACCACCGTTTCCGCGTTGCGGATGGCCGGCGGTTTGATATACATGGTCACCAGCTTGGGCCGGATCTGCTTCATGGTTTTCAGGCTGGAAAGGCGGGCGTCCCCGACCGAATGGACGCCGTGCATACAGTCATGGCTGATGATCTTTTCCAATGTGGGCCGGTGACCGCTCAACACCTTGCTCACCAGCGTCCACTGGACATCGTGTTCGGCGAGAAAGGTGTTGATTTTCTCGATATTACGGATGATGCGGTCGGTCCGGATATTCAGGGTAGACATGGTGCCTCAGTCGGCAGACCAGCGCATCTCGGCATACTTGTTGGAGAATCCCAGTCGTTCATAGAGCCGCTTGGCGGGATTGTCATATTCCACGTGCAGTTTCACATCACCGTCTGCTTTCTCCAGGGCATGTTTGCAGATCTTTCCGCCGTATCCCTTACCCCGGCATTCGGCATCCACTGCGACATAAACCAGGATGTTTTCCGGAATATAACCCTTCATACCGGTTTCGTTCATGATCAGGGCGCCCACCAGGCGTCCGTCGTCCTCGTGACCGGTCAGCACAAAGCCGCCCGTTCCGGGCTTGTCGCCCAGCGCGTATTCCAGACAACGATCAATCGATGCCTTGTCGTCGCCGAACCGGTCCAACGCGACATACAGAAAATCGACCAGCTCGGCGCGTTTCATGTGTTTGTTCAATTCGTCAAAGTTTTCATATTCCCGGATCTTCAACATAATATGCTCTCCTTTGGTTGGTTGATCCCAAGATTCATGGTTCATAACATTGTCAATAATCGGATAACGCACCCATAGCGTAATATCAACATAACATTAACATTACACTATGAATCAAATGGATGTGTCAATTATACCACAATGCGTGAAGGATCGCAACTGACGGTGAAAAAAGGAGATGAGTTCATTTTACCCAGAAGGGGCAGGTGTTGTCTCCTTCTTCGGTCAGTTGAACCAGGCCGGTACCGTTGACGTTCATGGAATAGAGTTGCCAGTTGCCCGTCCGGTTGGATGAAAACACAATACGGCGGCCGTCCGGTGACCAGGCGGGATATTCATTGGATCCGTTGCCGTTGGTGAGCCGGTAGTTCTTGCCTTCCGCCACATCGAACACGAAGATATCGAACCGGTTGTTGAACATGGCCACGTAGGCGATCCGGTTCCCTTCCGGTGACCAGATGGGAGAGTCGCTGTAGCTGCTGATGGTGTTCAGCTTGCGGACATTGAGTCCGTCCCGGTCCATGGCATAAATACGGGGCGCGCCGAACCGGTCGGATGTAAAGACGATTTCCTTGCCGTTGGGGGAAAACCGTGGGGAGGTATCGATGGCCGGATGGTTGGAAAGTCGGGTGGTTTGTTTCGTTTCGATGTTATAGATGTAAATGTCGGTGTTACCGTCCTTAGACGCGGAGAACAGCAACCATTTGCCGTCCGGTGAGAAGTCCGGTGTGGAACCGATTCCTTCTGCTGAGTATATCGTGATAATCCCTTGCCCGATGGTCATGAGGAACAGGTCGGGATTCCCCTGATAGTAGGAGGTGAACGCGATCATTTTTCTGTCGGGCGAGACGGCGGGGAAAATGGTGGTGCTGTTGATTTTGGTGAGTTGACGGACATTGTCCCCGTTGTAGTCCATGATAAAGACTTCCCGGTTGCCGGTCCGGTTGGACACAAAGGCGATGCGGGAGTTGGTGATGCCCCGCCTGCCGGTGAAGGTGTAGATGATGTCATCCGCAAAGGTATGCACCAGCTTCTTGACGAGCGCCGGTTCACCCCGGTATCGCCGTTCCAGGATGGGTTTGCAGGTCTTGGTGTCGGTGACCAGTCCTTCAAAAATCAGTTCACCCGTTTCGCCATACGGTTTGATTGAGACAATCACCCCGATATCGGCTCCCACCGAAAGCAGGGCCTCGCAATCCTTTGCATCCGGTTTCTGGGAAACGTTGATCAGGTCCATGTGCCGTTTGGGAACAACCTGAAATACGCCGGTCAATGACAGGTCCCGCTGCAGCAGATCACGGGCCGTTTCCAGATCAGCATCTGATCCATTGAACGGTGCAATCCCGATGTCGATCAGATCCAGGGCTTTGGTGGACAGGGTCAGTTCGAATTCCTGCTGGGCCAGCAGGGGAACGGCGATAATGAATAACAGTCCGGCGATCAGACGTTTCATGGTCACTCCTCGTAATTGAACCAGATGTGGATACCCAGTACGTCGCCCGTATAGCCTTCCGGCAGCGGGGGCAGCGGGTCCGATGCGGTCACGGCACGCAATGCCAGCCGGTCCAGTCCGGCGTCTCCGCTGGACTGTTCGATGATGGCACTGACGATTTTACCGGACCGGGCTATCCGGAAATACACTTTCACTTTACCTCGGCCGATATAGGACCGGACCCAGTTGGAACCGATCCGGTTCTGGATGAGTCCGAGGTAGTACGAATACTCAAAATTGGCACCGTCCACGTCAAAGATGGATCCCTGATTGCCGAATCCGACACGGGGATCACCGCCTCCTGCGGCTGCAGAAGATGAAGTCTCTGTGCCCGGCAGATCTTCCAGCGGTGCCGGTTCCGACTCGGGTTTGGATTCGGTTTTGCGGGAAGTATCAATCCCGACGGCCTTCTTCGGTGCGGGTTTTGAGGTTTTGCGGGCAGGCTTTTTCACCGGTTTCGGTTCCGTCTTTTTCGGTGCCGGTTGCTCAGCCGGCTGTGTGGCGGGGTCAACCTTTCTCACCG
>DAINNF010000022.1:0-25045 GCA_036736005.1 Acidobacteriota bacterium | reverse complement strand
AACAGTGTGGTGAGTGCCTCCAGCTCACGGTTCTGATCCGCAGTTTCATCGGTGTTGTTCAGCTCCATATGGCGTAGTTTCACACGGGCACCGGTTTCGTCGAGGAGATCGATGGCCTTATCCGGTTGCATCCGGTCGGTGATATAGCGCTCAGAGAGAGTGACGGAGGCCTCGAGCGCGCTCTTTTCAAAGCGGACGTGATGGTATTCTTCATAACGGTCCCGGATCCCCTCCAGGATATTCAGTGTCTCCTCCGGAGTAGGTTGCTGAATGGCGACCGTCTGGAATCGTCTCATCAGGGATTTGTCTTTTTCAATGGTCTTGGAAAACTCTTTGTAGGTGGAAGAGCCGATCACCTGAATTTCGCTTCTGGCCAGTGCGGGTTTCAGGATATTTGCGGCGTCCAGCGATCCTTCAGCGGAGCCGGCACCCACAATGGAATGGAACTCGTCAATGAACAGAATGATGTTGTTGGTGGCGGCTTCTTCCATGATGTCACGAAGGCGCTCTTCAAACTGTCCCCTGTACTTGGTTCCGGCTACAATATTATAGATGTCGATACCATAGATGATGCGTTCTTTCAGCGGTGCCGGCACCTCTCCGGAACCGATACGACTTGCCAGGCCTTCCACGATGGCGGTCTTTCCGACACCGGCGTCTCCCAGCAGGAGCGGATTGTTCTTGCGTCGCCGGGTGAGGATGTGAATGATTCGGTCCAGTTCACGGTTGCGGCCGATACACCGGTCGAAGAGACCCCGTCTCGCCATACGGGTGATGTCGCGACCATACTTGGAAAGGACCGGAAGCTTCTGATCGGAGGGATCTTCCTCTGCTATCTCTTCGTCCTCTTCCATCATGATGTCATTGATGACCTTGTTCTTGGCTTCAATGAGACTCCCCAGCCCCGCTTCCCGAAGCGCACTGACGGCCGTGGAAGTATGTTGTGACAACATGGCGAGGAAAATGTGTACCACTTCCACTTTTTCTTCACCCAGCGTGAACGCCTCCCGCACCGCCATCTGAAGCAGTTTGGAAGCAGCATCGGTCATGGGAATGTCGCCCACGTGGCTGGAACGTCCCATTTTCAGGCAGATGGTGTCGATGGCGCGGCGCATACGGACCGTGTCCAGAGATAACTGTCTGAAAAGACGGCTGATATACGCGTCCTCTTCCATCAGGATACCGTGGAGAATGTGAACCGTGTCGATATATGGATTTGAGAACTGGGCGGCCTTGTTCCTGGCAAAGAACAGGATCCGCCGAGCCTTATCTGAGTACTTCTCCAACATCACGTTCTCCGTTTCTTCTCATGGGCAGAATTCTATCACACCTGTGGGCTATTTTCATATTGTGGGTAACCACGATACAACCGAATTGACGCTGTTTTCGAAGGCCTTCCAGAACCTCCATGACACGGTCACCGGAGGCCGGATCCAGATTCCCCGTGGGTTCATCCATCAGGAGCAATACGGGCCGGTTTATCAGGGCACGGGCAATGGCAGTCCGCTGCTGTTCCCCGCCCGAAAGCATGGAGGGAAAGTGTTCCAGTCTTTCGGACAACCCGACCGCATCCAGGAGTACTTCTGCACGTTCCACCGCCGCATCCATGTCTCCCGTTTCAATGATGTGAGGAATGGCGACATTTTCCAGAACGGTGAATTCGGGGAGCAGATGGTGGAACTGGAATACAAAGCCGATGGAGCGGTTTCGAAACCGGCTGACGGAATCGGGATCCAGTGATGAATAGGGGGTGTCCTGTAGAACAATGTTACCGGAATCGGGTTTATCCAGCAATCCGATCAGATTCAGCAATGTGCTTTTGCCGACACCGGAAACACCGGTCACCGCGAGGAACTCGCCATTCATCAACTCGAAAGAGAGATCTTCAAATACCGTGATCGGGCCCCGGGTGGATGCGTATCGCCTGGTCAAGCCGCTGACCTGAAGCAGTCTACTCATAATGGATGGCCTCCACCGGATTCAGGGACGCGGCCCGTCTGGACGGATACAGGGTGGCAACCCACGTGATCAATACCGTGCAGACAAACACAATGACGATATCCATCACACGGACCTGAAACGGAATATAGGAAAGGAAGTCGTATACATCCGGCGGCAGTTTCAAGACCTTGTAGCGATTCAACAGATAGGAAATGATGCTGCCCAGCGTACATCCGATGAAAGAACCTGCGATCCCGACCGCAAGTCCCTGGAGCTGAAATATCTTCATGATCCGCTTCCTGTCCAGGCCCATGGCCATGAGGATACCGATATCCCGGTGTTTTTCCATGACCATCAGAACAAGAGACGATGTGATGTTCAGCGCGGCCACCAGTACGATCAGACCGATAATCAGGGATACCACCAGTTTTTCCACTTTGATGGCGGCGAAAAGCCGTCTGTTGGTTTCCCTGAGATCAATAACAAACATGCCGGCCGGCAATGATTCCAGGAGTTTCTCTTTGAATCCGTCAATCCGGTCGATACCGGTTGTACGGACCCCGAGATAGTGAACGGATTGCGGGATGTCCAAAACGGATGCCAGGGTTTCGAGTTTTGTGAAGACCCATGTCTTGTCGTATTCGTAGATACCACTGGAAAATACACCGGACACCGTGAATGTGCGCATTTTGGGCATAATACCCAGCGGGGTCTGTGTGGGTTTGAAGAACATGATGGTGACGCGATCACCCTCAAAGAGACCATTGCGCCGTGCCATTTCATCACCAACCAGTATGCCGTCCGGCGGCAGTTCGTCCAGTTTGACATCGTTGAGTATCCCGGCCACCTTTTTTTCTGTCGCCAGATGGACGCCTTTGACCACAACAGGAGTGGGTTCGGTTGAAACTCCGCCCCGCAACAGCCCCTGCGTCAGAATGACCGGGGAGAACGCCTGAAATCCGGGTATCTTTTCCAGAATGGACGCAGCTTTCTCCTGCTCCGCAGTGGTCAGGGTTCCGTTCAGGCCGTGAACCGTCAGGTGGGAGTTGGCCGCCAGGAGATTCTCCTGCATCTTGTTATGGAACCCGGTCATCAGCGACAGCGCAATGATCAGAGACATCACACCGATGATGATGCCCAGCACGGAGATCAGTGTGATGACACCGATGAACGCCTGATTTCTCCTGGCCTTCAGATATCGAAGCGAGATAAATCGTTCAATTTTCATCTTGTTTGGGGCGCATGTGCGGGAACAGGATTACGTCCCGGATGGACGGTGAATTGGTCAGCACCATGACCAGCCGGTCCATTCCGATTCCCTGACCGCCGGTGGGCGGCATACCGTGCTCCATCGCGGTCAGAAAATCCTGGTCCATCATCTGGGCCTCATCATCCCCCTTTTCCCGTTCGGACAACTGCATCTGGAAACGGCGCAGCTGTTCATCGGGGTCATTGAGCTCGCTATATGCGTTTGCCAGTTCCATGCCTGCAATGAACAGTTCGAAGCGGTCGACGAACCGGTCATCGCCTTCAATGGATTTGGTCAGGGGTGAAACCTCCACCGGATATTCCGTGATGAAGGTGGGCTGGATCAGATGGGATTCGGCCACATGATCAAAGATCTCTCCCATGAGTTTTCCGTAGCCCAGTTTATCCGCATCTTCTATGCCGAGTTTTTTTGCCTCCAGCAGCATCGAATCACGATCATTCAGTGCTTCCATCGGGATTTGACTGAATTTTACAATAGCTTCCCGCATGGTCATCCGTTCAAACGGGGTTTCGAAATCGAGGCTGTGATCCCCATACTTCACTTTTCGTGTGCCCAGTACGTTGTCGCACAGGGTGGTGAGCAGTTCTTCGGTTATGATCATCATGTCCCGCAAATCGGCATATGCTTCGTAAAACTCCAGCATGGTGAATTCGGGGTTGTGCTGGGAGTCCAGTCCCTCATTACGGAAATTTCGGTTGATCTCAAAGACCTTCGGAAATCCACCGATAATGAGGCGTTTCAGGTACAGTTCCGGAGCGATGCGAAGATAGAGGTCCAGATCAAGTGCGTTGTGGTGCGTGATAAACGGTCTTGCGGCGGCACCACCCGGAATTACCTGCATCATGGGTGTTTCCACTTCCATATAATCCCTGGATTCAAAGTAACGTCTGGTTTCGGACATGATCCTGGAGCGAATCCGGAATGTTTCCCGCACATCTTCATTGGATATCAGGTCCAGGTAACGCATCCGGTAGCGGAGTTCCTTGTCCTTGAGACCGTGCCACTTTTCCGGAAGCGGTCGAATTGCCTTGGAAAGGAACTGATACCGGTCGACCAGAATGCTCAATTCATCGGTTCGGGTTCGAAAGAGCACACCCTCCACACCCAGGAAGTCACCTACCTCGATTTTTTTCAGGGCCTTGTATTCTTCTTTGCCCACCTTGTCCTGTCGCAGATAAAGCTGAATCCGGTTCGTCCCGTCGGATATGTGCATGAAGGCAGCCCGGCCCTGCATCCGTTTTGACAATATACGGCCACATGTTTTAACGGGTTTGGCGAGTTCTTCCAGTTCCTCTCCGGAATATTTTTCAAACACCTCTTTGATGAGGGTGGGTGTGATGTCATAGCCAAATTTCACCGGAAACGGATCAATGCCCCGTTCACGCAGTGCTTTCAGGTTTTCTTTCCGTTGTTGGATGTACTCGTTTTCGGATCGTTGTGGTTGATTCATAAAGGTCCCCTTCACAGAAAATAGCACGCGTCATTATAGCAGGGCACAGGTGCAAGTCAACGAAACGAATCGGTTATACGCTCCCGATACGCCGCGTTTTTTGTGTGAATCGAAGCTGATCTCCTGTTGACCATGCACCCGATATTCCGTATTGTCTTTCCAATGAGCAGAAGAACAGTTTCGAAGAAACCCAAACGCATTATTTTATTCGGTACCTGGGCGGAACAGAATCTGGGTGACGATCTGATGTTGCGGGTCATGGTTGAAGGGATCCGTGAGCGGTATCCGGATTCCATCCTCGTTGTGCCGACCGGAGACTGTTCAATCACAAAGAAGCTGTTTCAGGAAGAGGGCATCGGCCCGGGAAACATCCATTTCGTGTATACCGGTCGCTGGGGGTTGCGTGAACCGGGACGCCCTTTCTTTCGATCATTCGGATGGATCTTCAGAGAACTACGGGAACTGTTCCGGGCAGACTTGCTCCTGATCGGACCCGGCAATCAGATCCAGGATGTGACCCGGAAATATCGGGTGTTGTTCTTCCTTGCACGCGGACTTGCCGCCTGGATTTTCCGGACCCCGTTCGCATATGTGGGGATCGGGTACTATTCACTGAGCAGCCGATTCTGCAAGACGGTGCTCCGGTTCACCGCGCAACGCGCTGCGTTTGTGTCAACGCGTGATAGTGGGGGCGCGGCGGATTTTGAACGACTGGGCGTTCCCGTAAGTAAAATCCATGGTTTGACGGATGTCAGTTTTACCCACCAATGGCCTGAAACGGAAGCGAAACAGCCATTGGAACCGAAGCCAACCGTTCCTGTTATCGGGTTGACGAGCCGTGTCTTTCTGAAAGAAGTATTTCCAGAGAGTGTATCGGCAAATTTCGAGAGGTGCTATGCAGAGTTGCTCTGCCAGATCCATGAGGAAACCGGAGCCATTTTCCGGTTCTTTCCGTTTTACAGGGGGAGCCGGTATCACGACGGAGTAGCCCTCGACCGACTTCTGGGGCATCTAGATAGAGAGAATTTTCCCATCGAATTGGTGCCGTTTGAGAATATCCACATGACAAGAAATGAAATGATGGTATGCGATGCATTCATCGCAACCCGGTACCACTCAGCACTGATCAGTATCCAGAATGATATTCCGGTACTGGCTTTCGGATATGGGAAGAAAACGGTAAGGTTTATGTCGGAGAATGGACTGTCGGACTATTGCATTGCGGTGGAGGATGTGACAACAGAACGCCTCACGGCGTGCTGGGAACATCTCTGGTCCGACCGGAAAGGCTTTCGGGAGCAGGCGAAGAAGGCCCGGAAAGAAGCCCGGCTGAAGGCAGCGATTCACTTTGATTTGATTGAGCGTGTATTGGAGGGAACGAAATGAAACAACCGGAAGAAAACGGTTTTACAACGGTAATCAACTGTATGGACGGCCGCATTCAATTGCCGGTCCTGGCATATATGCAATCGACGTATGGTCAGCCGTTTGTTGACAATATCACCATCGCAGGGCCGGTAAAAATCCTGACGGAAGGCGAACCGGAAGGGGTCGTGGAGGCCGTCCTGGAGCGTCTCGGTGTATCGGTCAATATTCATGGTTCCCGGACCATTGCGGTGGTGGCTCACCACGACTGCGCGGGAAACCCCGTTGACCGGGAGACACAGATCTCGCAACTTGAACCATCCATCCAATGGGTGAAATCCCACTATCCGCAATGCGAGGTGGTCGGCCTGTGGGTCGGTGCCGACTGGGAAGTGGAAGCAATTCTCCCGCGATAGACTAGCGAAGCATGCGTCGGTTCAGCATGGTGAGTGCGATCACCGTCAGGACCATCCCCAGGACACCGAAGTAGATCAGATTGGCCGTAATGTCTGCAAATCCGGTTTCGCCGATGAATGAACGAGAGAACACGTCCATCATGTTTCCGGTGGGCAGGTACCAGGCAAAGGCCTGCCATCCTCTCGGCATGACTTCCAACGGCCACCAGCAGCCGCCCATGGCGGCGATCGGCATGGTAAACAGAATGGCGGCAGTTGAAATCCGGTCTGCATTTCCCATCACGACGGACAGCACCATGGAGAGGGCGCCGATTGCCAGTGAGAACAGCAGCAGCACCAGCAGGATCCAGGGAGCACTGACCAGATAGGGGACATTGAAAAACAGATATCCGACCCCCAGCAGGAGCAGGGCCTGGAACATGCCCACCAGTCCGCGGAACAGGACCAGTGCACTGAGGAATCCGACCCGGCTCACCGGTGAAACGAGGATGCGTTTCGTGACGCCGGTATCCAGCTCTTCCTTCAGCATCACGCCCCCGTAGATCAACACGTTCATCAGCAGGAACATAACCAGAATGGACGGAAAACTCTGGGCGAACCCTTCAGGCGTCTGTTTCCGCTGACCGGCCGCGATGTCCAGTTTTACCCCCGGCTCCTCCCGGAAAACCGTTGCGAATTCCGCAAGCGGCAGTCGGTGCGAGTCCAGCTTGAACAAGGTCTTGACAAGACGCACCGTAAACTGGAAAAGATTGACTTTCAATTGGGTCTTCTTCGCGGATGACGCATCGGGATCAAACATGACCTGAATCTTGGCGGCTTCCCCCTTTGCAACCTGCTGTGAATATCCTTCCGGTATGGTGATGACTGCGACGGATTGATCACCCGGCTCCTCCAGCACCCGATAGCCGATCTCAACCAGTTCATCGATCAGGGCCTGGGCCACAGGCCCGTTGTCCAGGTTCTGAATTTCCAGTGTTCCGGGTTTGAATGCACGGTCTCCTCCACTTCGATAGATCGAACTGAAGAACATCGCGAATACGACGGGCATGACAATGACCCAGATGATTGTTTCTTTCTGGCGGAGGAAGTTTCTGAAATGGAATGCGAGTATGTGTAACACGATGACCTCCTATGCCGTGCCTTTGCGGTAGCGGACGATGTTGATCCTGAACATCATCATGGCCAGAATCAGGAGAATACACAGGCCCCCGAACATCAGGGCATTTTCTTTTATCGTCCCCACTGAACCGGCCTCCATGAAAGCATTCATAATGTTCTTGACCGGCAGGTAGAACGGGGATTTTTCAATGATCATCCGGATTCCGGGCGGCATCATGAGCGGTGACACGAGCAGCCCACTGAACAGACAGACCAGGATAATGACCACGGATGAGACTGCTTCCACCAGCCGTTGGTTAAAGGGGAGCATATAGACGACCGCATTCAGCAGCGTGGCCAGCAGGGCCATGTAAAGAACGCCCTGGACCAGGGCCCATGTGTGAAAGAGTGTCAGCTTGAAGAGTCCCAGGGCCGCAATCCACAGGACCAGCTGGATTCCGGCGACCAGTACCAGACACTGCGTGACCAGTGCCAGCAGGAGCTGGTTCAGTGTTGCGGGAGATGCCAGCATCCGCCGTACAAGCCCGTCTTCCAGGTCGCGGGTAAACTTGCGAAAGACCGATGCGATGACGAACAGCACTGCCATGAACGCCATTCCGGGCATGAACGCGATGACCATGCCGACATCTCCGGAAAGAGCCGACTCGGTGTCTTCGGCCTTTGTTGCAGTGTCGAATGTGAACGGAAACTGAAAAATCTGATCTTTCCGGTTCTGGATCCGGTCCATCGCATCCTTACCCATGGAGAACACCTGATCCAGCTCGATGGTCTCCTCACTACCCAGGATGCCGACCAGGTCAGGGAACGCCTCCCGGATCCCGTCCAGCAATTCGGTCAGGATGCCGAACGTGCTTTCCAGTATCATGGAAGAGATGGGACGGGCGGGGTTCGTGATCAGTTTCAGCTGTGCGGGTTCCCCGGTGCTGTACGTTTTGGTAAATCCCTGCGGTACAACAAAGATTCCCGCAATTTCGTTGTCTCTCAATTTCCCGGTAGCGGCTTCCAGTGAAAGTTTTTCGACATGGAAGGTTTCTGCCATCTGCTCATTCTGCAGGAACCCGTCCAGAAATCCGGTCAATACCGTATCATCCTGGTCCACATAAGCCATGGGCACCACGAATTTTGTTTCCCCCCCCGGTGCGAAAACCGAGCGGGCCACGAGCGTGATCACCAACGGCAATGCCAGCAGAAACAGGATGGTGATCGGGTCCTGCCGGATCCGTTTGAAATCACGGGATAACAGTGTGCGCAGCATATCAGTCCCTCAATTCCCGTCCGGTGAGCTTCAGAAAAACTGTCTCAAGGTCGGTTTCTTTGACCTTCATATCCTGAATACCCACGCCATCCTGCTTCAATGCCGCCACAAACCGACCCACTGCTTCAGGGCTTTCCACCACCGCGGCCAGGAAACCGGTTCCACTGTGAATCACTTCGCCTCCGGTCACGTCTTTCAGTTTCCGGCTCAGCTTGCCGCCGGTGAAATCGCCGCGCAGATAGAGTTGCAGGCCTTCTCCCACCTGTTCCTTCAGCTCATCGAATGTGCCCAGTGCCAGGATGTCGCCATAATCGATAATGGCGATCCGGTCACATAGTTTCTGGGCTTCGTCCATGTAATGTGTGGTGTAGATAATGGTCTTGCCCGACGCGGCCAGTCCCCGGACAATCCCGAGAATGGCATACCGGCCCTGGGGGTCCACGCCTGCGGTCGGTTCATCCATGAAGACCACTTTGGGATCATGGAGAATGCCGGCGGCCATGTTGATCCGCTTCTTCATGCCTTCCGAATAGGTTTCGACCTTGTCTTTCCCCCGGTTGGTGAGTTCCACGATCTGGAGAACGTCATCAATCCGGCTCTTCAGGTCCCGTCCCTTCATTCCGTACAATCCACCCCAGAATTTCAGGTTGTCAATGGCGGACAACTCCGGATACAGTGCCGTCACCTGTGGCACGAAACCGATTTCAGCACGACGTCCCCCGTCTCCCCCCGGAAACGGAGTTCCGTTCAGCAGAATCTGGCCGCTGTCCGGAGTCAGCAGGCCGCACATCATATGAATGGTCGTGGTCTTTCCGGCCCCGTTGGGGCCCAGCAGGCCGAAGATTTCACCATCTGCTACGGAGAAATCAATCGACTTGACGGCGTGAACATCGCCGAACCGTTTTGACAGGGATTTCACTTCAATCATGCCAACTCCTGTATGAATCAGAATTGTCTGGAATGGGTAAATTCTGACCGTAATGACGGATAAAGTCAACCATGCTACGGGCGAAGCACCATAAAAGTTGACAGGTAAAGGCTAAATTCATGCAAAGATAACGACCCGGCAGGATGACCCGGACGCGGCTGCAATGTGATAAGGACCCGTGAGTTTACAACGACGGGGTTTGACTGTTTTGCATGCCGCCTGATTTGAACCTTACGTTTTGAGTTACGTACCGTATGTATCGGACTTGCCCCGGTAATACCAACTATGATGAAATAGGTCAACTGAGAAGCAGGAGGCGCTATGCGTTGGATGATGATTGCACTGGTACTGACCATACTGGTGATTGTATACGGCGGCAGTAATTTTGTGGTGATCAGTCGGATTCTGCAGTCACTGCCGGATCGTCCCCTCTGGCGGTGGACAGTCGGGGTTACGCTGGTTGTCTTCGCACTGGCCTATATTGCGGGTCGGTTCCTTGAGAAGGTGGTACCCTGCACAGTGGCCTGTCCCCTGATCTGGGTGGGTTCCGTCTGGTTTGCCATTCTCACCTATTCGTTTCTGATTATTGCCGCCGGAGATATAGGGTTTGGCCTGACCGGCAAACTGATGGGAAATCCGCAATGGGTAAGTACCGCAAAAGACTGGATCCCCCGTTTTGCGATTGTGTTTTCGGTGTTGATTTCCGCTTACGGGGCCTGGAATGCCATGCGTCCGCATGTGACCAGATACACGGTTGAAGTGAACAAACCGACAACCCGAGCGGAACCGTTGTCCATTGTTGCTTTGACGGACATTCATATGGGCCACATTATGAATGCGGGTCGAATCCGCCGTCTGGTGGATGCGGTAAACAAATTGAAACCGGACCTGGTGCTGCTCGGCGGAGACGTGGTGGACGAAGATATCAGACCGGTCATGGAGCAGGATCTGGGGCGGATGTTGAAGGAAATTCACGCGCCGCTGGGGATCTACGCGGTAACGGGAAACCACGAATTTATCGGCGGTGTGAAACCCGCGGTTGACTATCTGGAATCCGAAGGGATCGTGGTGCTGCGGGACCGGGCGGTCCGGATCGATCCGGATATCTGGATTGTGGGCCGGGATGATCGTGCCGGGCGGCGTATGGGCGGTCCTGTACGGAAGGACCTGTACCAGATCATGAAGGACGAACAAGTCGATCCGAATCAACTCATCATTCTGATGGACCATCAGCCGTATGGACTTGATGAAGCGGTCGTTGCCGGTGTGGACCTCCAGATTTCGGGGCATACCCACAACGGACAGTTGTGGCCGTTCAACTATATCACCGGGGCCATTTACGAGCTGGATTGGGGATATAAACAGAAGCGGAACACCCACGTGATTGTCTCATGCGGAGCCGGGACCTGGGGGCCGCCCGTGAAAGTCGGGAGTGTTTCAGAGATTGTGCAGATTACGGTGAAGCAGCCCGAAGATCCCGGAGTTGAGAACGCAGAATCGGATGAAGGGGAGACAATCCCGGAATGAAACTGGAGATTGAGATACTGCCGGGGATGTATGCCATTCACCGGATGCATCCTCACGAAGCGTTGCCGTCACAACTGCTGGACGGAGCGCCCTGGTTTGCGGCTCGGTCGGAAAGGGAGCTTTCGGTTGTATGCCGGACGGACATCCAGCTGGATTCGCGGGTGACGGATTCCGGGTGGCGGACATTTCGCATCGCCGGAACACTGGATTTCGATATGGTGGGTGTGCTGTCCGGACTAACGGGATGTCTGGCGTCTGCCGGAATACCGGTTTTCGTGGTGTCCACTTTTGAAACCGACTATTTCCTCGTCAAGCAGGACCGGTTTGAATCTGCGATCAGTTTGCTGCAGGATGCAGGATATCGGGTGCGGGACGCTCTTCCGTAATCAGCGCTTGATCAGGCACTTTCCGGTCATTTCCTCCGGCTGTTTCAGATTCATCAGCCACAACAGGGTGGGGGCGATATCCCGCAGACTGCCTTCATCCAGAGAAGCATCCCGGAACCGTTCTGAAATCAGACAGAGGGGCACCGGATTGGTACTGTGTGCGGTAAACGGTCCGCCATCCGGCTCCCGCATCTGCTCCGCGTTTCCATGATCAGCAGTCAGCAGCATGTCCCATTCTGCTTCCAGAACGGCATCCGCTACCCGCCCCACACAGGTATCCACGGTTTCGACCGCCTTTACGGCGGCTTCCAGTACGCCCGTATGGCCGACCATGTCGCAGTTGGCATAATTGAGGATAATGGTATCAAAACGCCCTGACCGGATGGCTTCCACAACCTTGTCGGTTACTTCAACGGCACTCATTTCCGGTTGCAGGTCGTATGTGGCCACTTTGGGGGAGGGGATCAGGATCCGTTCTTCTCCCTCAAACTGTTGCTCCTCTCCTCCATTGAAGAAGAAGGTAACGTGCGCATATTTTTCCGTTTCCGCGATGCGGAGCTGTTTGAGTCCGGCTTGTGAGATGCATTCACCGTACAGGCCGGTCATGGTTTCCCGGGGGAACGCAATGTTCACCGGAAGTCCTTCCTCGTATTCCGTGAACGTGACCACCGACGGGAATCGCATCGGTTCCCGTTTGAAATGATCAAATTCCCTGTCCAGGAACGTATGACAGATCTGGCGCATCCGGTCCGCGCGGAAGTTGAAGAACAACAGGACGTCTCCGTCCTGTATCCGGTGGGTGTTTTCGATAACACGGGGGGTGATGAATTCATCGGTTTCGCCTTCTCCGTATGCGGTTTCCATCGCAGACACGCCGTCAGCATGTGAGCTTCCTTTTCCGTGAACCAGCGCGTTGTACGCTTTCTCAATCCGGTCCCACCGGTTGTCCCGGTCCATGGCATAGTACCGGCCCACAATGGTGCCGATTTCGCCGACGCCGATTTCCCGGATAGATTGCAGGAGTTCCCGGATATATCCCTTTCCGCTGTCGGGAGGGGTATCCCGTCCGTCCATGAATGCATGAACAGTGACGGCGTGGTGCCCACTGGCGTGAATCAGTTTCAGGAGTGCGATCAGGTGACGGAGGTGGGAATGGACGCCACCGTCCGATACGAGACCCATCAGGTGAATGCGACTGCCCCTGTCGGATGCAATCCGGATGGCCTTCGTGAGAATGGGGTTCGTCTGGAATGTCCCTTCCCGGATGGACTTGTCAATCCGGGTGATGTCCTGATACACCACCCGTCCGGCACCCAGGTTCAGATGCCCGACCTCGGAGTTGCCCATCTGTCCGTCCGGCAGCCCCACATATTCGCCACTGGCGTGAATACGTGATGTGGGATACCGGTCGTACAGCCGGTCCAGGTTGGGTGTATCGGCCAGATAGATGGCATTCCCCGGCCCCGGGGGTGCAATACCATGGCCATCCATGATGGTGAGAATCGTTCCGGACTTGGACATGATGCCTCCTTGATGATGTGTTGTCCGTGGCATTATAACAGGAAGCTTATTCACGTTCATGGAGATTCAGCAGGGAGGACAGAGATAGAAAAGACCGGAGAGTTCCCCCGGTCCGGTATGGTTCTGTATGGATGAAAGAAGTTTACCGGATCATATCCCGGATAAATGGCGGCAATACGAATGCGGACTGATGCATGTCCCTGGAGTAGTACCGAAGCTGTTTCTCCATCCGGTCGGCCCGTTCCGGTTTGAAATCCTTCAAGGGATGGGGCCCCTTGGAGGCAAACCCGTATGACCACAGACCGGTGGGATAGGTGGGTACCACGCCGGTATACATGAAGCGGAGCGGAAACACTTCGGCCAGGGCCGAATAAATCTGTCGCACCGTGTCCTTTACCAGAAGCGGATACTCGGTCTGGGCGACCATGATGCCGTTTCCGGTGAGAGCATCCCGGACATCTGAATAGAAATCGCTGTGGAACAGACCCTCGGCGAATGAAACCGGATCGGTGGAATCAATCAGAATGACATCGAAGGCATTCTTCCGGTCCCGGATGAACTGGATGCCATCCTCCACGCAAACCGTTACGCGCGGGTCATCGAATCCCTTTGCGGTGAACGGCATGTGTTTCTTTGCCATATCAATGACCAACTGGTCGATTTCAACCAGGGTAATTTCCTGCACTTCCGGGTGGCGGGCCACTTCGCGGATCGTTCCACCGTCGCCGCCACCGATAACCAGCACCTTCTTCGGGTCCGGATGAACACAGAGGGGTACATGGGCCATCATCTCGTGATAAAAGAACTCATCCTTTTCAGTGAGCATCACCACATCGTCCAGCATCATCAGCCGGCCGTATTCGTAGGTATCATAGACATCACAGCGCTGAAATTCGCTTTCGCCGTGATCAACAATTCGTTTCACGCGGAACGACAGACGAAGATTCGGCGTCTGATTCTCCGTTACCCAGATATTCATGGGAGCTCCTCTGTAAATATTGATATGCTTGGGTCACGCGGTGGCGGGCTTGTGCCGCACGTCCGTGACGTCCTGATTCACGATTTGAATCTGTCCCCGTTTCATTTCGACAGCGGAATGATGTGCGCATTCGAACCGTTCTTTCAGATGTTCGAACGCTACCCAGGGATCTACGGTATCGCCGCAGGTGAACAGGTCCACCGCTGCATAGCCGTATTCCGGCCAGGTGTGAATGGTGAGATGGGATTCGGCGATGACAACCACGCCGGAAACCCCGTGGGGACTGAAATGATGAAATGTACTGGACACAATGGTAGCGCCGGCCATTTCGGCCGCCCTGTTCATGTCCTGTTCAATTCGATGGGGTTCGTTCAGTGTGGTGGGGTTACAATTATAAAATTCAACCAGAATGTGAGTGCCCAGTGCCTTCAATTCATCCTCCTTGTTTGTTGCCTTACGGTACGCTAACGATTGGAATAATCCCGTTGCAGGCCGACATTTTCCCGGTTCAGCCAGTAACCGGCTAGGTCGGAAACCATAACGCCTCCTTCTTTGATTCGTGCGCAAATGCGCAAGGGTCATTTTATGGCCGAACATGATCTGGGGTCAAGCGAATTTATGCGCAACGGCAACTTTTTTCAGGGTGCTGAACTGCCTGATTCGGAAAAGGAAAATGAGATCGGGAATATTTGGACGAGATCCGTTTTCACCCGCATGTTGAGTTGAAACGAAAACGGAGCGTTTTCATTGCGGTTGATCCTTCCCGGATAAGCGGTTGTCGGGCTGTCCTTTCCGCTTGACGGGTGGGAAAGGTCTTTGAGAAGATAGGTGCGACCTTGACAAATATGCTGTGGAGGACGATGTGGCTCAGAAGTATTCGCACAAGAAAATGAAACGGATGATGAAGGAGGACGACTTTGCCTCCGGTATGGACAAACTGCTGAAATGGGTTCGCGCAAACCGCGGTCTGGTTATTGCGGCTGCGGTGGTGCTTTTTCTTGCTGTAACGGTTTATGTGGTTGGGAGCAGTTATATTCAGGGAAAGCAGAACAAGTCCGAACGGGCACTTGCTGGTGCGCTTGAAATTATCTACTACCAACCTGCACAGGGAGAAACACCGAAGTATGAATCACCGGAAAAGCAGCATGAGGCAGCCCTTGCAGAGTTAGATCATGTGATGGATCTGGGTCCGACTGAATCCGTTGCGGAACGGGTGAGATACTATCGGGCCGACATTTATCTCCAGATGAATGAAGAAGATAAAGCGATCGAACAGCTGGACCAATTGATGAAAGAGGCCGCGCTGCCTTTCAAGGTTCTGGTTGCCATCAAATATGCAGGGGTGCTGGAAAACAGGGGCGAACTGGATAAAGCCGTTTCCGAGTTGGATGAGGTTTTGAACGTACCGATGAAGGATGGACTGGTCCTGGACTATGCCCTGTTGATGAAAGGACGCATTCTGCTTCGCAAGGGACAGACCGAAGCCGCCCGGCTGGCATTTGACAAGCTGGTGACGGACTATCCGGAATCACGTTATGTGACTCAGGCACAGGATGAACTGGACAAGATCAACGGCTAAACAGATTTTTCTGATCACGCTGTGTTTACTGGCGGTCGCTCCGTCTGCCCGGGCAGATGGAGGGCCGCTTTTTGTTCGCAACAGTAATCCGGTTTACCTTGCCGTTTCGGCCCCTCCGGTGAACCGGTTCGATTTCTATGACGGGAGTACATGGCACGCGACGATTCTCTCCCAGTATGCCAGCATGTTTGCGGATTCAGAAGTGGACGGGGTTGAACTGGAAAACCCCATTTCATTGGATATGGAGACGTTCTCGATAGTGGGAAGACTGGAGCGCCGTATCAACGCGTTTTCTTCCTTCAGCGTGGAGGTCCCCGTCGTGGCTCACTGGAAAGGCGTGTTCGACGGGTTGATTGAAAACTACCACGACCTGGTTGGACTCGGCAATGGCGGCCGTGAGCGCGTGCCCCATGACCGGTTCGCTTACCGTCTGGGCGAACTCGACCTGGATGGACCGGAAATGGGAATCGGTGATCTTCAGTTGGCATACTCCATTTACAAGGTACGGGATATTTCCCGGTTCCGGTTTTCCTTCACCGTGTTCTGCAAAGTCCCGACGGGCAGTGTCGCAGACGGTCTCAGTTCAGGGTCACTCGATTTCGGAGCGGCCGTGTCAATGGCCAACGTGTTCGACCAGTTCCGGTTGGATTACGGTTTCGGAATGACCAGTTATGGCGGCCCGGATGAACGGTTTACGGATACACTGGATGATACGGGTTTCGGTTATGTGGCAGTGTCGGGCAGGATCTGGCGTGAGTTTGAAGGTGTTGTCCAGCTGTACCTGTCTTCTTCCCCGTTTGACACCGGATACGACCGGCTGGATGATTACCAGGCCATGCTGACCATCGGTGTGAGGTGGCGGGACTGGGAGTTCAGCTTCAGCGAGGATGTCTTTACCTACACGGCACCCGACATTATGGTCAGTGTCAGTCGAACGTATCGTTTCTAATATTTTCCGGAAAACTTATTTTCTTTTCTGCGTCAGATATTCCAGCATATCTTCAAAAGCCGGGGCCGGTTCCCGGATCACAAAATCCACGTGATGCTCGGTCAGAACCTGAATGACGGATCGGTTGAACTGATTCCCCTTTTCTGAAGATTCGCCGCATACGGAGACCGGCCGGTCGTTCATCCAGTCGATCAGGTCCCGGTCCAGTCCGCCCCCCGGCAGGGCCAGAACGGGATAACCGGTCCGATAGAAGGCCATGGCACCCTGGAGGTCCTCCACGATAAACACCGGTTCTGTTTCAGGTGTCTCCGGGCATCGATAGGGGGGTACCCGCTTACCGGAAGGAAACCGGATCGGGTACCGGGACGCCGACATGTCCCATCCGGCCAGGAATCGGGTGGCTGAATCCGTTTGAAAGGGGATCAGCAGGGCATGGTCCTGGAAGATGAATTCCCGGTTGCGGTCCAGCAGACCGGCATGGTCCAGTGCTTCCTTACCGAATTGTTCGGTCAGTTCCATGAACAGGATCCGGGGTTTTTCCAGAAAGCGAAAACCTGCAGCGCTGATCTGCTCTCCGGTGAACCCTTTGTGTTCCAGGAAGATCCGGGCGGTTTCACTCAGTGAGGCCGATTCCCATATCATGTGATAGATGCTGCAATCCTGATCGGTAATGTCACGGTTGTCGGCTTTTCCCATGACATCGTGCAACGTGGGCCGGTTTTTTTCGTGGTCGCTTTTCCAGGCAGACAGTAGATCGGCGGTATGGGTGTCATCTTCTTCGATGTCAAATCGCTCGGCCAGCCATTTGACGGCCTGTTCCGGTGAAAGATCCAGTACTTTCGCCGCCAGTTCCACCTGGGACCCGGATGCCCGGCACTGGGAACAGGTAAACCGGTTCTCGGTTTCTTTCAGGGTCAGCGTTCCTACCGTGTCATCGTGGAAAGGACAATGGAAGCCCAATGCGCCTTCCGTTATTTCCAGTGCATCGGCTACCGAGCGGATGGCAACCTGGTACCGCACCTTCTCAATCAGTTTCATGCCGTCCTCCTGGAACTGAACGTCGTTTTGTGGATTATATGTGATATAAAGGGCGGGTATCAAGCTGATAGGAGAAGAACCATGACCCGAGACATTTTGAAACCTTTCAAACAGGGAAAGGTCAGGGAGATTTTTGATCTCGGTGATCATTTTCTGTTTGTGGCTACTGATCGAATTTCAGCGTTTGACGTAGTGCTGGGAAGTGAAATACCGGACAAGGGGAAAGTACTGAACCGGATTTCCGCATTCTGGTTCGACCGTACAAACGATCTGGTCCCGAATCATGTGGTGGAGAGTGATTTTGATCGGTTCCCCGCGGACCTGAAACGGTGTCCTCATCTTGCCGGTCGTTCCATGATTGTCCGTAAAGCCGACGTTTTCCCCGTCGAATGTATCGTTCGGGGCTATCTGGTGGGTTCCGGATACAAAGAATACACGAAGACAGGGACGGTATGCGGAATCCCCCTGCCACGGGAACTGGAAATGGCATCCCGTCTTCCGGAACCGATTTTTACGCCGTCAACGAAGGCGGATTCCGGCCATGATGAAAACATTTCATTCGAAAAGATGGTGGACATTGTGGGAAGGGAAACGGCGGAACGTCTGAAAGAAGCATCGTTGACACTGTATACGACGGCCGCATCGTACGCGCTGGAGCGGGGCATTATCATTGCGGATACCAAGTTTGAGTTCGGCCTGATCGACGGAAAGATTCATGTTGTGGATGAAGTTCTGACGCCCGATTCTTCCCGGTTCTGGCCGGCCGACCGATACGAGGTGGGCAAGAGTCCTTTCAGCTTTGACAAGCAGTATGTACGGGATTTCCTGGAAACCAGCAACTGGGACAAGAAACCGCCCGCGCCGGTACTGCCGGACGATGTGATTGAACGGACCCGTTCGAAATACGTCGAAGCATACGAAATGCTCACCGGAATGGACTTTGAAGACTGATCAGGCCTTTCGTATGACGACTGGTTCCGGTATAATTCCTCACGGAACAACACTTTGATTGAGGGAAGCGAGGTTTCCGTATGATTAACATTTTCATCGCCATTTTCGCGGCCGCCGATATCGGCCTGCTGTTTCACATGCTGGAAGTTCATCCCGCCATCAGCATTCCGGTGGGGATTCTGGCCGGTGTGGGCGTATTTTACCTCCTGTCCAAACGGATGGCATCACGGTTGACCGCACTGATGGACCAGGTGAACCGCCAGGCACAAAGCCGGAATCTGGACGGGGCGATTGAAACGCTGAAGCAGGGATACCGGTACCGTTGGCTGCACCCGTTTGTGAAATCCCAGGTGGATGCCCAGATTGGGACCATGTACTACTACAAACGGGATTTTGACACGGCTTTCAACTACCTGAGAAAAGGCATGTCGGCGCATTTTATTGCCAAGGGGATGCTGGGCGCCATCTATCTGCGGCGCAAGCAGCACGACAAAATGCGTGACACGTTTGAAGTCGCGGTAAAGGCGGCCGGAAAGGAAAGTCTGATCTGGGCCGTTTACGCCTATTGCCTGAACAAGACGGGAAAGCGGGACGAGGCCATTGGAGTATTGAACCGTGGACTGAAGAAAATGCCCGGTGATGAACGGCTGACCGCCAATCTCAAGGCGCTGCAGAACAAGAAACCCATGAAGATGAAATTGTACGGGGAAATGTGGTACCAGTTCATGCTGGACAAGATGCCGGTTGTTCGCCAGGATGTTCCCCAGTTTGCCCGTCACCGGCGCAGAATGTAGTGTATTGGGGATTTGATAACGATGAACGGCCGGTGGGATTTCCGCCGGCTGTTTTTGTTTCCGGGAGGGTTGGATGACCAGACAGATCAGGCCGGCCCTGCGCATCATGTCAGGCGGTCAGACCGGTGTGGATCGGGCTGCGCTGGACGTGGGGCTTGCATGCAATGCCGTTGAATGCGGATGGTGTCCGGCCGGCAGACGGGCCGAGGACGGACCACTGGCGGACAGGTATCCGCTGAAAGAGACACCGAAGCGGGATTATTCCCAGCGGACCCGTTGGAATGTCCGGGACTCGGACGGCACACTGGTGCTGACAATCGGAAAGCCCGATGGCGGAACCGCATATACGATCCGGGTTGCAGAGGAATTGGGCCGTCCATGTCTTGTCGTCGATCTGTCTGAAGAACCGGATACCGATACCGTGCTGACATGGATTCGGGAAAACAGGTTCCGACTGGTGAACGTTGCCGGGCCGCGCGAAAGCAAGAAGCCCGGGATATACCGGTTGGCCCGTGATTTCCTGGCGCGGATCATGGAAGCATACAGACCCTGAACAATCCGTTTTTCTCCTTCCATATGCGTGCATGCTGTTTTCGCTATTGGGCTGTTCTGCGATTTCTGCTACGATTTAAGCAAGTTCTTCTGGAGGGGGTAAATCTGTGTATAGGATTGTTGATGTTCAGCAAATCGGCCCCAGTGTCAGCCGGATGGTGATTGAAGCCCCTTTAATTGCCAGAAAGCACCAGCCCGGGCAGTTTGTCATTCTGATCAACGACGAAAACGGAGAGCGGATTCCGCTGACAGTGGCGGACAAGGATCCGGACAAGGGTCAAATCGTGGTGATCTTCCAGGAAGTGGGAAAGTCCACCCGTCAGATGGCGCTGAGAAAAGCGGGGGAACATCTGTATGATGTGGTGGGCCCACTGGGGAAAGCCACCCATATTGACAAGTTCGGTACGGTGATCTGTGTGGGAGGCGGCATCGGAACCGCACCCATCTATCCCATCACCAAGGCGCTGAAGGAAGCGGGTAACCATATCATTACCATTCTGGGCGCCCGGAACAAGGATCTGTTCATCATGGAAGAGGAAATGGCGGCGGTCAGTGACGAGCTCTTCTACACCACGGACGATGGGTCCAAAGGCCGGCATGGATTTGTTACCGATGAGATTCAGTCCATTCTGGACAGCGGGACAAAAGTCGACCTGCTGGTGGCCATCGGTCCCGCCATCATGATGAAGGTGGTATCCAACCTGACCCGGAATTATGAGTTGCCCACGCTGGTCAGCCTGAACTCCATCATGGTGGATGGCACCGGCATGTGTGGCGCGTGCCGGGTTACGGTAGGCGGCACCACCCGGTTTGTGTGTGTGGACGGACCGGAGTTTGACGGACACCAGGTGGATTTTGATGAGCTGATGAAGCGGCAGCAGATGTATCGGGATCAGGAAAAGCTGGCGTTGAAGCGATTTGAAGAGCATCTCCACGAATGCGGATGCGGAGGCCACCATGGCGGACAATAACTGGAAACCCAACCCGAAAAAGCCCAGAACAGCCATTCCGGAACAGCCGGCTGAAGTTCGCCGCTCCAATTTCAACGAGGTTGCCCTCGGTTATGACGACACCCTGGCGGTGGAAGAGGCCTGTCGCTGCCTTCAGTGCAAGCGACCGCTTTGCGTGGACGGTTGTCCTGTTGGAATCGACATTCCCAAGTTCATTCGTCTGATCGGCGAACGGAAATTTGAAGAGGCCTACCTGGCATTGAAAGAAGAAAACGCGTTACCGGCGGTCTGTGGACGAGTTTGTCCGCAGGAGGACCAGTGCGAAGCCAAATGCGTGCTGAGCAACAAGTTTGAACCGGTTGCCATCGGGCGGCTCGAACGATACGCAGCGGACTGGTTCATGAACAGCGGCAAGACCGAGACCTTTGACCTGGCGCCGTCAACCGGGAAGAAAATCGCCATTATCGGCGGAGGACCTTCCGGGCTGACCTGTGCAGGGGAACTGGCCAAGATGGGACACAGCGTCACCATTTATGAAGCACTCCACAAGACGGGTGGTGTGCTGGTATACGGAATTCCCGAGTTCCGTCTGCCCAAGAAAATCGTGGAAATCGAGGTGGATAACCTGCGCAAAATGGGCGTCACCATCCACGAATCCTATGTGATCGGTAAACTCTTTACGGTGGACGAACTGATGAAAGAGGAAGGATTCGATGCGGTGTACATTGCAACCGGTGCAGGGCTTCCCTACTTCATGGACATTCCCGGCGAAAACCTGAACGGGGTGTATTCAGCGAACGAATTTCTGACCCGGTCGAATCTGATGCGGGCCTATGAATTCCCGAAAGCGGACACACCGATCAACTTCGGTACACGTACGGCAGTGGTGGGCGGCGGCAACGTCGCCATGGATGCTGCCCGTACGGCACTGCGTCTCGGCAGTGAAGAAGTGTATATTGTCTACCGCCGGTCCGAGCAGGAACTGCCCGCACGGTTGGAGGAAGTCCACCATGCGAAGGAAGAGGGAATCAACTTCCAGTTGCTGACCAACCCGATCTCCATCGAAGGAGACGAAAAGGGGTGGGTCCGGGCATTGCGTTGCGTCCGCATGGAACTGGGTGAACCCGATGCTTCCGGCCGGCGTCGTCCGGTGCCGATCAAGGGTTCCGAATTTGAATTTCCTGTGGAGACCGTGGTTATGGCCATCGGACAGGGACCCAATCCGCTGGTTCAGGAAACGACCGAAGGCATGGATACCAACCGGTGGGGAAACATTGTGGCCGATGAAGACGGTCGGACCACCAAGCCGGGAGTGTTTGCCGGTGGCGATATCGTAACCGGCGCCGCAACCGTCATTCTGGCCATGGGTGCCGGAAAGAAGGCGTCCGAAGCGATCCAGGAATATCTGACAACAGGGGAATGGCATTTCAAAGGTGACTGATCGTTTCTGAACCAGACCGGAAGAACAAAGAAAGCGGGAGGCGTTGGCCTCCCGCTTTTGTTTGTCAACTTGATCCGAACCCGTCAGCGTTTACGGGAATTGGTGCTCCGGCTGCTGGACCGGTTGGAACTGGTGCTTCGTGACGGTGTACTGGTCCGGCTGGGGCTGGACCGGACCGTCGGTTTGGAACTGGACCGGTTCGGCGTAACCCGGGGAGCCGACCGCGTCGGGGTACTTGGCGTAACCCGGGTCGGTGACGGCCGGACCGTGGACCGTGTCGGTGTTGAAGACCGGGGTGCCGTTACCGTCGTCCGGTTGGTTGTCCGGGGGCTGTACGAGCGACCCGGAATCGTATAACTGGACCGGTTGGAAGAGTTGCTCCGCGGTGTAATGGTTCGGGTCGAACTGCTGCTTCCCGGCTTGATCGTCCGTGACGAGGACGATGAGTTGCTCCTCGGCGTAATGGTCCGGGTCGGCGATGAGGTATTGCCCGGTACAACGCTGCGTGTCGGTGTCGTGGTGATCGGCTTTCGTGTCACGGTCCGGCTGGACGATCCGACTGTGGACCGTTCGCTGCGGATTACCGGCTTCCGCGTCGTAATGGTACGCGAGTTTTCACTGGTCGAACTGGAATTTCGACGGATAACCCTGCCGCTCGAGCTTTCCGCAGGACGCTGGATGGAACGGGTTCCGGTGCTTTCCGTGCCCCGCACATTCGGATTGCGTACCGTGGTCCGCGTAACCGATGTAGACCGTTCAACCGATGTTCCGCGGTTCAGGGTGCTGATGCTCCGTTCCCGGACAACGGTCTGGCGGTTGGTAATGGTCGTTCTGGAAACCGGACGGGTAACCGCTTCCCGTACCGCTGTTGACGGACTGCGGGTCAGCTTGCCCCGGTCCGGTGTGATGGGCCGGTTGACGCGTGTGACGGTTCGGCCGGTGGGCAGATCCCGCGTGGCAATCCGCATATCGCGCCGTCCCAGGTAACCGTCCCGAGCGTATACAACCCTGCCGCGGGGGTAGTGGCGGGCCACATGGCCCCGATCACGATGATACCGGTACCAGTGACGGTGGTTGTACGGATACCATCCGATGTACGTATCCCAGGAACACCAGGTCACCCAGCCCGGCGAATAATACCGTCCCGGTACCCATACCCAACCGAAACTGATCGACCAGTCCCATGCACCGTAGTGGAAAGGCGCATAGCCCCAGGGATAATAGGATACCCAGGACATGCCATACGGCGACCAGTTCCAGTATCCATGCGAATAGGGCGTCCAGTCCTGCACCACGACGTGCGGGCGCCAGACATAGGTGGTCAGCGTGGTGTCGTAGTACCAGGTGCCGTAAGAATCCAGATCCGATGCATAATAGGTCAGTTCGGACGGCACATAATCCGCTGACGCGGAACGGGTGCGCCGGTGGTTGTTCAGGGCCCAGAGATCAAAATTGTCCATATCAAACGTATTGAAATAGGACTTGTTGATTGCGCTGCGGCCCAGTTCGGCACGGCCCACCTCACCGGCATGAACCAGTTGGGAACCGGTGTTGTTGGCCACCTCGGCACTGCCGCTGATAACCTTTACACGGGTTTCACTGCCGATCTTGTCCACCCGGTATTTTCCGCTGGAAAGGAAGTATATCGTGCTGTCTTCGGTGTCCAGGCGGAAACTGCGGTTGGGAAAGTTCTCGTCGTCCGAAATATCCAGAAATACCGAACCATCCCACATCCGACCGAGGAAGGACAGGGTGGTGTTCTCATCCAGAGAACCGATTTCCAGGAATTCCACCTGCGTGGTTTCGTCCAGTTTCAGGAAGGAGCCGTCAACGAACTGGATCACGGCCCGGCCGCCCATGTTGGTGGTGAGCCGGTCCATGGGTTCAATGCTGAGATTGAGTACGGCTTCGAAGGGTTCTTCTCCCTCCCGTGTGACGGTTGCCGATCCTTCCACGGCGGCGAGTCGGGCAAAACCGGCCCCCGTGCCGTAAAGGATGTCGTCGTCCGTATCCTGTGCCGTGGCCGAACCCGGCCACATGGCCAGTACCAGAATCAACATACTGAATGTTCTGAGGATCTTCATGGCTGCCTCCCTGATCGTTTACTTTCGCAGGTCATAAGGTGCAAGAGGAATGCCAGAATACTGTCCACCAGGGGGCGCAACCGGGAAAGCAGTGAGTATCGGGCGTTTTGTGGATGTGACGGGGGTCAACTGGGAACAGTTACCGGTTGCGAAACCGGTGCGGTCGGATACACTATAGGGGACATCATAGCGCTCCAGGAGCAGGAGGAAGAAAATGAGACGGGGCTTGATACTGTTTGGAACCATGATCTGGTTGTCCCTCACGGGATTTGCATACAGCGGCAACGATGCCGGCATCACTGTCCGGGAATCCGGTGCGGACCTGCTGGTCAGCTGGGAGAATCCGGGCGTTCAATTGCAGAAGATTGAGACCGATGAAGGCCTGTTTGTCCGTCTGCGGCTGAAAGGATTCGGCCCCACCGGACCGGTGGGCGGTCCCGAACTGCCCGTGCTGGCGGTCCCGGTTCCGGTGGAACCGGGTACGGTGCCCCGGATCCGGGATCTCATTATCAACTGGGAGACAAAACAGCTTCCCGCCCCGGTATACCCG
>DAINNF010000021.1:0-25642 GCA_036736005.1 Acidobacteriota bacterium | reverse complement strand
GCCGCGGTGTTATTGGCAACCGCTTCCCGTGTGGAACAGGCCGACCCCGCCGAGATAAACACACCCTTCTCGGACAGCATCCGCACCACGACCTCGGACCGGATCTCCGGTACCAGGATCCCCAGCACATACGGACTCTGATTGCGGCTTTCCACAACCGTCATGCCCGGCAACTTCCCCGCCAGCCGGTCCTGAAACCGTTTTCGCTGCGCCACTACCCGTTCCAGGTACCGCTCCGTCTTCCCGGCGAGCCGTCGAACCGCCGAACCGAATCCCACGATCCCTGCCGTATTGTGGGTACCGCCCCGCATGCCGTTTTCATGGCTGCCCCCGATCAGGGCCGGCATTGGAATAGTCTTGCGAACAAACAACGCGCCCGTTCCCTTGGGCCCGAACACCTTGTGGGAGGACACGGTGACCGCGTCCATGACGGACAGATTCACCGGCAGTTTCAGGAATCCCTGTACCCAGTCGGTATGCAGCCGCGCACGGTGGGACACGTTCCGCACTGCAGCGGCGATGGCCTCCAGATCAAACCGGAAGCCCGTTTCATTGTTGACGCCCATGACGGACACCAATCGGGTCTCCTCATCACACGCGGCGGCAATCCGGGCCGCAGGCATGGTGCCGTCCGAATCCGGTGCCACTTCGGTCACCCGGTAGCCCACCCGGCGTAACCGGTCCAGAAAGCTGCGGACGGATTTGTGTTCCACTGCACTCACCACCACGCCGCCGGTACGCTCCTCAGCGCCCAGCAGGGACTGGAACACCTGGCTGTTTCCTTCCGACCCGCCCGATGTGAAGAGACACCGGTGACTGTCAGCCAGTCCCGCCGCATGCAACAACGTATCCCGCGCCCGTTCTACCGCCGCTGCAGCCGATACGCCGATTTGATGGGGAGAGGAACTGTTACCAAAACGTTCGGACAGAAACGGGGTCATCTCAGCCGCCACTTCCGGCGAAACCGGCGTGGTCGCGGTAAAATCCAGATATATCATGCAATCTCCACTCATTATGCAGGGCGATTCGCGATCAAACGCCCGTACTGCCGAACCCGCCCGAACCCCGTTCGGTGTCGCCCACCCGGTCCACAGGCTTCAGTTGTACTTTGACCACAGGTGCAACCACCGCCTGGGCGATGCGCATCCCACGAGTCACTTCAAACGGTTCCGTTCCCAGGTTGGCCAGGATGACCTTGATTTCTCCCCGGTAGTCGGCATCCACGGTTCCGGGGGTGTTGAGACAGGTCACGCCGTGTTTCAGCGCCAACCCGCTTCGGGGCCGGATCTGCAGTTCCAGTCCCACCGGGATCTCCACTTTCAATGCGGTCGGAATCGCGGTCACGCGACCCGGTTCCAGGATCACCGGCTCCGATACCGCCGCCAGCAGATCCATACCGGAAGATCCCGGTGTGGCATATGCGGGCAGGCCCAGTCCTTCGCCATGGGGCATCTGTTCAACCGCAATGATAATTTCGTCCATGGGGTCCCCTGTCAGGATTCCGGTGTATCACCGGTTTCGGTTACGTTGCCGTAGAGCAGACTGGCCATCCGGTCCTTCTGAAACAGGTCGGCGGCCAGCTGCCGGACTTCATCATAGGAAACCCCTTTCAGAATGTCCAGCAACCGCTGCAGCGGCACCGGGTGTCCATAATGGGCTTCATTACGGCCATGGTACATGGCAATGGCGGAGGTACTCTCCAGCGCCAGGCGCACCCGACCGGTCAACTGGGATACCGCATCGATCACTTCCTGTTCGGTCAGGGTATCCTTCAATTGCAGTGCTTCCTCCACCATCATGTCCAGAACCTGCGGGGCCTGTGTCGCCGAGGTGGCCGCATGCAGCAGCAGATGGCCTTCTGATCGGAAAATATTCGCGGCACTGTACACCATGTACGCCATGCCCGCGTCCTCCCGGATCTTTCTGAACAGCCGGGAGCTCATGCCGCCGCCAAGCAGCGTGTTCAGCACCGCGATGCGTTGCTGGCACACCAGCTCAGGAACACCGGTGGGAAATGCCGCATACACATTAACCCCGTCCATCATGTCCCGGTACCGAAGCTCGCTTCCGGTTTTCATCTCCTGCGCCGTGGTCTTGGGCCGGCCGTTGCCCTCGGGCATGTGGGAGATGAACCGGGTCAGTTGATCGGTCATGGTTGACACGTCAAACCGTCCCGCCACCGACAATACCAGGTTGTGACGGGCCAGTGCATCATTCCGCATGGCATCCAGGTTTTCCCGGCTGAACCCCTGAACGGATTTCTCCGTTCCCAGGATGGAGCGGCCCAGCTGGTCCGCTGGATACATCTGGGCCAGGAAGGTTTCGTCCCCGCTGTCGTCCGGATCGTCCTTTGACATGCGAATCTCTTCCAGCACCACCTGCTTTTCCCGCTGAATATCCGCCTCCCGGAAGGCCGGTCGCAGCAGCATGTCTTCCAGTATCTCAATTCCCAGTTCCACGCGGTCCGCCGGTATCTTGGCCATGAAACAGGTATGGTCCCGGGTGGTGAAAGCGTCCAGGTCCCCGCCCACCTGTTCAATGGCCCGGGCGATATCGGTTGCCGACCGGATGTCGGTCCCCTTGAATACCATGTGTTCCAGGAAATGGGTCAATCCATACCGGTCCGGTGTTTCTTCGTCCCGGGAACCCCGGCGTGACCAGACCGCAAGGGTTACGCCGTAGGTGTGATCAATCGGTGTAACGGCCACCGGTACCGATTCAATGACAGTGTGAATGGTGTTCATGCACGCTCCTTGAAAATGTTCAGGTCCGGCCCATTGTAGCAGGAAGCGGGTCATCTGGGAAAGTGACCGATACACGACTCATCGTTCAACCGGCATTTCCTTTTTTAACTTGCACAAAGTAATGATACATGCAAAAATATTATCAGAACTGAACCACAACCATCCGAACATGTTCGATGGGCGTGCGTCCGGTTGAATTCTTTTTCAGGAGAAATGTCGCATGTCTCAAAGCCTCTATGTGGGGAACTTCCCCTACACGACCACGGAAGATCAGCTGCGCGAACTGTTCGCCGAACATGGTACCGTTGAATCCGTCCGGATTATCGCCGACCGGAATACCGGCATGTCCCGGGGATTCGGTTTTGTGGATATGGCAACGGAGGAAGAAGCGGAAGCCGCCATCGCCGCACTGAACGGCACCGATTACAACGGCCGCGCCCTGAAAGTGAACGTCTCCCGGCCGAGGGAAGAACGTCCCCGCCGGGACCGGTACTGACAATTTTGTTTCCAGGATGATTGATGCGGACCGGATCTCGTTCCGGTCCTTTTTTATGATCCGATTTTCAGCGGTTTGAGAATGACACCCTTGGATGAACGCCCGTCGATTTTGACAATCACCGAACGGCGCGAACGGATGTGCCGGAGAAACCGGGTTTCCTTACTGGCCGGCTGCTCATTCAACCAGTCCCAGTCCACGAATCCTTCCGGTCCGGATCCGATATGGAAATAGCCGACCCGGTTGGACAGCATGTGCTGGAAGAAATGGTTGCCCCGTGACGGATCCGCTTTGAACTCACCGAGGTTGGATTCCACCACAATCTTCGCACCCGATATCTGCTCCCATCCCACCGGGATACCCTGCTTTGCATCGGACGTGCCCCAACGGCCGAAGCCGATCAGAATATAGTACCGACCCTGACTGTCCATGCGACTGTTCATTTCACCGATTTCCCGGGCAATCTCGCGGGTATGTTCAGGTGCAAATGCCTCCGGTTTCACATACACCACGTCATAGAGCCGGTCATACACGCCGTTCCCCATCGTTTCGGAAGCCCGACAGACCACCCGGCGGTCTTTCACGTGATCCACCACCACTTCACCGAATTCATTGCCCGCCACCAGCGGCCGCAACTGCAGGAAGTAGAACTCCGGCTTCTTCACACGACCCGGATCCAGGTTGACCGAAAACTCCAATTCCACCGGTGTACCGACGGACTGCTCCCCCAGGTCCAGCAGCCGTTTGACCAGATCGGTGAACGGGAAGAACCGGTTCTTCAGGACGGGCGAAAAGTTGACCACCCGCCGGCCGGTGGCAAACGGTGAATCATCCACCGTTCCGTTTTCCAGTGAAACGGCACTGGAAACCAGCGGTAGTACGCCGTCCGTTTCCGCCTGTTCCAGCGGACACCTGATCAAACTGGACGTCTCATCGGCGCCCAGCCAGCCCGGTTCCTCGTTCAGTTTCAGCGCATAGAACCCCTTCTGGGTGCGGGCCAGCAAATCACGGGGCGTACGCAGTCCGGGATTCACCTGGGGATGAACCGGTGAGAAACGGAATACCCGGTTGCTTTCCCCCAGCAGACGCCCGAGACCCATGGCCATGAATACCACACCGTCTTCCGGCTTCAGATGGGACAGGGGGTAGAAGTTGTAGGACTGGGCCATGCCGGAAAACGTCGGATAGAACAGATCACCATGCGGTGCCCCCACTACCCGCTGAATCAGGATGGCCATCCGTTCCTCTTCCACGCGGAAATTGGTGTTGGCCACATACCGCCGCGCCGCCACTGAAAAGACGGATGCATACACCATTTTGATGGCCCCCACCAGCTGCCGGTACCGAACTTCCAGGTCCGGATGATCGTTGGGCAGCATATAGGACCGGTAAATACCGCTGAACGGCAGCGACTGGGAATCTTCCAGCAGACTGGAGGACCGCACCGCGATGGGTTTCCGGATTTCGGTCAGCATGGCCCGCAGATCCCGTTCCACACTGGAAGGAATCGGTGTTTCCCGGAACATCCGGATCACTTCCTCGTCCCGACGGGCGGAAAACGCCCGGTCACGCAGGTTCCCGGCAACCAGGAATTCGTCGTACACATCCGTACACAATACGAATGTCAGAGGCGTTCGAATTTTGACCTTGGAAAACTCGTTCAACAGATCGGAGCGGTGGATCATGGCATTCATGAATGCAACACCGCGGGCCTTTCCACCCAGTGATCCGCCCCCGATCCGGGAAAACCGGTTTTCCTCTTTCAGGCCGGTCACGCTGAAGTCGGATATCACACCCACCCGCTCCCGTTCGATATTCTGTTCAATGGCATGGACCAGGAAATCCCGGACCGCCTCCATGGACTGGAAATCGGACACCTTTCTGGGACGCAGTTTCTCCGCCAGTTCAAATTCGGTCCGCGCCCGAAGCCAGATGGACACATGGTTCCGGCTCGTATGATAGAAGAGGCTCTCCACCGGAACCCGCTTCAGTATCGCCGCAAACTCCCGCATGTTCCGGGCCCGCGCCACCTTCTCGCCGTCCGGCATCTGAAACACGAAATCGCCGAAACCGAAGTTCCGAAGGATAAATGACTGAAGCTCTTCCAGGAGTGTCGGGGAACTCTTGTTAATGAAATGAACCCCCAGCCTGTCGGCATCCGCTTTCTTCCCCGGTTCACTGGACTGGAGGACCACGCTGAGATCGCTGACTTCACGCTTGATCTTCTGTACCAGCTGGATCCCGGCGTCGGAACAGATCTTCCCGTCCTTCGGATAACGGACATCCGAGATCACACCCAGCAGGTTGTCCCGGTACCGGTCCAGAATCTCCTCCGCCTCTTCGTAGCTCTCCGCAGACAAGATCTTCGGCCGTGCCCGGATCCGCAGCATCCGCTGCACATCGTTTACCCCCTCGGACACAATCCGCCTCGTCTGTTGGATGATTTCGCTGTACAGCATGGGCAGGAACGACGAGTAGTACCAGGGTGAATCTTCCACCACCAGGATTACGTTCACGCCAAACGCCATATCGTTCTCCACGTTGCGCATATCCTCGATCGTCTTGATGATCGCCAGGAAAATTTTGGAGTCACCAAACCAGTAGAAAATCTTGTCGATACTCTGGTGTTTCCGTATCTGCTTCAACAGCGTGGATTTGACCGGGGCATAGGTCAGGAGTACGACCGGAAGATCCGGTCTGACTTTCTTGGCGGACGCACCGAAATCAAACGGACTCATATCCGCGATTCGCGGCATGGTGATGACCAGATCATACTGACCGGTACGGATCGCATCCAGTGCTTCCGACGCACTGGAAACCCGTGTAATTCGAGGGATATGGTGCAGATCCAGGTCCATGAAATCGCCGAAAACACGGTGGGAGAGGCGACCGTCCTCGGCGAGGAGAAAGGCATCATACATGCTGGACACCAGCAGGACGTCCTGCACGCGATACTGCATCAGTTCATGCAGATGATCAGATTTATCGGATTCGTTCCCGTAAATTGCCATTATCGCCCCTGATCCGTTCATGATACCGGTTCGGGGGGTTCAATGCAAGAATGTCAGGCAGTTGTGACCCTGCCGTTTCCACGATATTTGAACACAACCGCTGTTATGTCGTCATGCTGGGGACAACTGTTGCTGAAGGAGCGCACATCTCTTACAATGGCGTCCCGGATCTCGGCGGCGGTCATGTCGTCCGTGTTCAGTCTATGGATCAGACGGGCCAACCGTGTCGGTCCATAGAATTCCCGGTTCCGATTCAATGCCTCGGGAATGCCGTCTGTAAAGAACACCAGTACGTCGCCCGTTTTCAGGGTTCTTTTCTCCTCCTGATAAACCGTGTCACCCAGCACACCCAGCGGCAATCTGGGTCCCGAACCCCGCAGCGGCTGAATGTGATTGCCGGATTTGTAGAGAATATCGTGAAGGCCGGCATTGGCAAAGGCGATCCGTCCCCTGTCCGTATCAACGACTGCCAGGCACAAAGCAGTGAACATTCGCCGGTCTGTCTTCCGGAAAATGGGACGGTTCAGGCGGGTCAGCACGTCACCCATCGAAATGTCATTCTGAAGCTGGGCACAGACCATTCCGGAAGACATCACCGCCACCATGGCTGAATCCATTGACTTTCCGGAAACATCGCCCACGGCAAGACCGAGCCTCCCCGGTCTTCCTTCACACTGGAAATAGTCGAAAAAGTCGCCCCCCACCTCATGTGCCGGAAGACAGATTCCTGAAATTTCGCCACCCTCAATCTCCGGATCCGACTGCGGCATAATGGACATCTGGGCCTTTCGGGCTGCCTGCCATTCGGTGGCCAGACGCACATTCCTCATCTGCATCCGGTAGAAAACCGCCCCGATCAACAGTACCGCCAGCCCCACACCCAACTTGAACCACAGGGTTTTCCACCAGGGCGGCGCAATAACCACCGGAATGGAAATTCCGGTTTCATTCCATATCCCATCGTTGTTGGAACCCCTGACCTGAAACACATATTCACCGGGCTCCAGCGTGGTATAGGTGGCATATCTTTTGTCGGCTGTCGTGGATACCCAATTGTCATTGACCCCGATCATCCTGTACTGATAGCGGTTCTTCCCCGGAACCCGGAAATCCAGTGCGGAAAAGGTAAACTCAAAAACGGAGTCCTTCCAGCTCAATCGGAGATGGTCCAGCAGGTGGACCGGCGTATCCAGTCGGAGCGGTTCGTTCAGAACGGAAACACCGGTCAGGACCACCGGTGGAACATGGGGATTGTCTGTGACGTCTTCCGGAAAGAACGCATTGAATCCATTGATCCCACCGAAAAACATCTCTCCCCACGAACTCTTGAAATAGGCGTTGCCGTTGAACTCATTGCTCTGGAGACCGTCCCGGACATCGTAGTTGTGAAACGTGAGGCTCTCCGGATCAAACCGCGAGATTCCATGGTTGGTGCTGAGCCACAAATGGCCGGCTTCATCTTCCAGGATTCCGTAGATGGAATTGTTGGGCAGCCCGTCCGACTGGGTAAAGGACGCAAACGTGTCGGTTTCAGGCATGTAGTAGCACAGTCCGCTGCCCCATGTGCCGATCCACAAGACCCCCTGTCGATCCCGATGCAGGGAAAATACCGAATCATTGCACAAACTGCCCACCCGGTCAGCATCATGACGGTAACGATGAAAGACACCGGTTTCAGGATTGAACCGGTTCAGTCCACCCCCCTGTGTCCCCACCCAGAGGTCCCCGTTTTCCGCTTCCAGAATACATCGCACGATGTCGTAGGAAATGGATTCCGGGTTACCGGGGTCCTGTCGGAATACCGTAAAATCACCGGATTCGGGGTGGTAAAGACAGAGTCCGCCGCCGTAGGTTCCCACCCAGATTCTGCCGCGGCTGTCCTCATAAATGTCCCGCAGTTCATCGTGAGACAGTGAACGGGGGTTGTCCGGGTCGTGGCGGAAATGTCGGAACGAATCCGAACCCGGCTCCATCAGATTCAAACCGCCGCCATGGGTGCCCGCCCAGAGACGCCCACGGCTGTCATACAGCAGTTTTCTCACGATGTTGTTCGACAGACTGCCTTCGTCGGCAGGATCGTGTCGGAAATGGCTCACATTGCCGGTTTTCCGGTTGATCATATCCAGACCGCCCCCGTGTGTCCCCACCCACAGGTTGCCTTCCGCATCCTCGCAGAATGTCCAGACAATCTCATGGCTGATCGTGTTCCGGTCACCGGGCACGGACAGATAATGAAGAAACGGGGAATTTCTCCGTACTCGATTCACGCCGCCGCCATACGTACCGACCCACAGCAGGCCGGAACGGTCCTCCAGGATGGACGTAATTTCGTTATAGCTGATGGAATGGGGTTTCAGGGGATCCCGCACAAAACGACTGACCGCCCGGGAATCCGGGTCCAGTCGGAACAGCCCCTGCCCATCCGTACCGACCCAGACGATACCGTCCGAATCCACGAAAACCGTACGGACATTCGCACGGACCGACGAATCCAGGCGGAGGGACTCAAACGAGATATCCGGAACTGTACCGCGAAACAACCCATCTGCACCTGCTGCGATCCAGAGGCTTCCGTCACCTCTGTCCATGAACAGACCGCGAACTTCCAGGTAACCGGATACCGGTTCCGGACACACATTGGACACGATCACCAGCCGCTTCCGATCCTCCGTCAACCGGTAGAGACCGGAATCCGTTCCCGCCCATATCCGGTCATCCCCGTCCAGGGCCAGCGCATTCACGGAATACGGTTCGTCCGATCCGGCCGTACCAATCCATTCAAACTGATCCACGGATGGATGGTACCGGCACAAGCCGCCCGCCGTGCCGATCCACAGCGTACCCAGGTTATCCTCCACAATGGCGCAAACCGCGTCATGGGGCAATGAGCCGGATACGGCCGGGTCATGACGGTAGCGTTTAAACTGCCGCTTGACCGGATCATAGCGGTTCAACCCACCATGAAAGGTTCCGATCCAGATGAAGCCGTTCCGGTCCTCCAGCATGGCTTTCACATGATTGTAGCTGAGACTGTTGGCATCTCCCTGTCGCTGACGGATAACCTGGAACCGGTAGCCGTCATAGATATTGATCCCGTCTTCCGTCCCCAGCCACAGAAATCCGTAGCGGTCCTGAATCATGCATTCCACGATGCTCTGGGAAAGGCCCTCATGAAGGGAAATCTCTTCGAATGTCAGGTTACGACACATGGTCAGCCCGGGCGCGCTTTCAGAAGAACAGACGGGCAACGGTAATGCACAGAAAAACAGGAATACGGTAATGAGCAAACGGGAAAGTGGTTGTGCCCGGCAGCACCACATGGGGGTCCTCCGACTGTTCTCTCTATGTTGTTAAATCCGATGGTACGGATCCTCACACACGCTTTCGGGCCTTGGTTGGCTTGTCTTTTTACGAAACAACCGTTCTTCTTGTTGCCGGTCCTTTTCAATCACGGCAACGCTGACCTGTGCTACACTCGTTTCTTGAGATCATTCGGTGCGAAAATTCAGCAGATGGAACCGGAAAACAGAACCCCAATTCATGTGACAACCAACCTGGGAGAAAAACAATGAATCAGGATTCCGCTCCCCGTCGAGACCTTGATGCACTGAAAATCGATCGGGACATGCGCCAGCATGACGGCCCGGGAAAATATCGCTGGGTATGGTTGGCCGGCCTTGTTGCCGTTGTTGCGATTGTCGCCTTTTTTCTGATGCGGAAAACACCGTTGACCGTCCAGGTCGCAACCGTGCAACCGCTTCCGGAATCCGCCAGCCTGACCGTTTTGACCGCCAGCGGCTATGTCACGCCCCGCCGACGGGCAACCGTCGCAGCCAAGATCACCGGACAGGTCAAAGAAATGCTGGTGGAAGAAGGTATGGCTGTGAAAGAAGGGCAGGTGCTGGCTCGCCTGGATGACGCACAGGCCTCGGCCCAATATGCCGCGGCAAAAGCGGATCTCGAGGTCGTCCGTGCGACCCGGAAAGAAATCGCCGTCGGTCTGGAGCTGGCGCAAAAAAACCTGCACCGGATCCGTTCCCTGTATGATGACCAGATGGCCAGCCGGGAACAGCTGGACACGGCCGAAACGGACGTGGACTCTCTGAAGGCGCAACTGATCGTTGCCGATGAACAGATTCAGGCATCGGAAAAGAACCTCCGTATTGCATCCCAGAACCTTGAAGATCACGTCATCCGGGCCCCGTTCAGCGGGATTGCCGTCTCCAAAGATGCCCAGGTGGGAGAAATGGTTTCACCGGTTTCGGCAGGGGGTGGGTTTACGAGAACCGGCATTTCCACCATCGTAGACATGAACTCGCTTGAAATCGAAGTGGATGTGAATGAGTCCTATATCGCACGGGTCTATCCCGGTCAGGTGGTGACCGCCGTTCTGGATGCCTATCCCGACTGGGCGATTCCCGCACATGTCCGAACCGTGATCCCGACCGCAGACCGGCAGAAAGCAACGGTAAAGGTCCGGATTTCCTTCGATCAGCTGGACCCCCGGATTCTGCCCGACATGGGGGTAAAAGTCTCTTTCAAAGAACAGGAGACAACCGCCGCCCATACCGCCGGCGTGCTGGTTCCGGCTTCCGCCGTGGTGGAACGGGAGGGATCCAGTGTCGTGTTCGTGGTACACGGAAACCGGGCGGAACGGCGGGCCATCCGTACAGACCGTCAATCTCCGGAGGGGATTGTGGTCACATCGGGACTGAACGGGGATGAAACCGTCATTCTGAAGGTTCCTGCAGAATTAAGCGATGGTGCCTCGATAACGATTGAAACGGATTAGACTCCGCTAACGGCACATTCAACTGCACAGCCGCAAGGAGGGCTGCATGGTCAAACTGAACGGAACGGGGAACGGCAAGGCATTGATATCCGCACGCAACCTGCACAAAGCCTATCAGAGGGGATCGGAAACGATTGAGGTGCTGAACGGACTGAATCTGGACATTGAAGCAGGGGAATTTGTGGCGTTCATGGGTCCCAGCGGATCGGGAAAAACAACGCTGCTGAACCTGCTGGGCGGTCTGGACATCCCCACCTCGGGCTCCGTTGTGGTGGAAGGGGACGAAATAACCTCCATGTCCGGCAAAAAACTTACGGCATGGCGGGCCCGGCATGTCGGATTCGTATTCCAGATGTTCAACCTGATACCCGTACTGACTGCATTCCAGAATGTGGAGTTGCCCCTGTTGCTGACCCGACTGAACAAGAAACAGCGTCGGGAACATGTGGAAACGGCACTCTCGCTGGTGGGTCTCGCAGACCGGATGCACCACAAGCCGGGACAGCTGTCCGGCGGCCAGGAGCAACGCGTGGCCATCGCCCGTGCCATCGTGACCGATCCCACCTTCCTGTTATGCGATGAGCCTACCGGTGATCTGGACCGGGCCAGCGGCAACGAAATCATGGAACTGGTGGAGCGACTATCCACCGAACACGGCAAGACCGTTCTCATGGTGACCCACGATCCGCTGGCTGCGGAACGGGCGGGGACCGTCCTTCATCTGGACAAGGGCATTCTGGAAGAAGCCCCCAACCGGGAATAGGGCCATGAAATTTCTTCGCATGATCCGGGTCAATCTGACCCGAAAGAAAACGCGCCTGTTTCTGACGGTCGGGTCGTTTCTGGTATCCCTGTTTCTGTTCGGCCTGTTGATGATTATTCACAACGCTTTCTACCAGGGGGTGGAAATCGCCGGCGTGGACCGGCTGATCGTTCGCAACCGGACCTCCTTCATCATGCTGCTTCCGTACTCCTACAAGGAAAAGCTGAAACAGATCGACGGGGTGAAGGCGGTCACATTCAACACCTGGTTCGGCGGCGTCTATCAGGATGAACGGAATTTCTTCCCGCAGTTTGCACTGGATGCAGAAACCTATCGGGACGTGTTCACCGAATTCAAGATACCGGAAGACCAGTGGGCCGACTTCATGCAGGACCGTCAGGGATGCGTGGTCGGTCGTGCCACAGCCGAACGCTTCGGGTGGAAAATCGGAGACCGGATCCCGATTCGGGGTACCATCTTTACCGGTAACTGGGAATTCAACATCCGGGCCATTTATGACAGCAACCGCTCGCAGGACGATCTGACCCAGTTCTGGTTCCATTACAAATACCTGGAGGAGAACAACCAGTGGGTGGACGGACTGGTGGGCTGGTATACCGTGAAGATCGCGGACCCGGATCACGCCGCGGCTGTCGCAGCCGCTATCGACAAACGGTTCGCCAACTCCCCGTACGAAACCACCACGGAAACGGAACAGGCCATGGCGGCCGGATTCGCCAAGCAGATGGGCAACATCAAAATGATTCTGCTCTCGGTGGGAGCCGTCGTGTTCTTCACACTGCTGCTGGTCACCGGAAGCACCATGTCCATGGCGGTCCGGGAACGGACAGCCGAAATCGCGGTACTGAAGACTGTCGGATTTTCCGATGTTCTGATTCTGGTGCTGGTGCTGGGGGAATCCATCGGATATGCGCTGATCGGCGGCGGGCTGGGGATCGGCCTGGCCAGGATGTTCGCGGCGGGCGGCGATCCCACCGGCGGACTGCTGCCTTTCTTCTACCTGTCCGTACCCACTATCCTGACCGGGCTGGGAATCGCCCTGCTGACCGGCTTCTTCGCCGGTCTGGTCCCCGCAGTAAATGCCATGCGACTGCCGGTCGCTGATGCGTTGAGGAGGTTGTGAGATGGCCATGATCCCCGTCAGTTATAACCTTCGCAGCATGCTGGTTCGCTATGGATCAACTGCTGTGGCCATCCTGGGCATCGCCGGTGTGGTCGCCGTATTTGTGGCCATGCTGTCCATGGCCCGGGGTTTCACCCGTACGCTGAAATCAACCGGCTCTCCGGACAACGCGATCGTGTTGCGGGCCGGTTCCACGTCCGAAATGGACAGTGCAGTCAATCTGGATCAGGTTCGCATCATCGGAGACGCACCGGGGGTGGCAAGGGACAACTCCGGACAGGCATTGACCAGTCCCGAAGTGGTGGTCATCGCGGCTATTCCCCTTATCAAGACCGGCACGGACGCCAACGTGCAGATCCGCGGGGTTTCCGAACAGGTGCTCCGTGTTCGGGACAATGTCCGGATCGCGGAAGGACGGATGCTGATTCCCGGAAAGGCCGAGTTGGTGGTAGGACGCAACGCAAGCCGGATATACAGCGGCATGAAACTGGGAGACCGACCGTCATTCGGCGGTCTGACCTGGACCGTTGTGGGCATCATGGAATCAGGCGGCAGTGCATTTGACTCCGAAACATGGGCGGATTCCGCCGTCCTGAACCAGGCCTACAAAAGGCCCGTCAACATCTACCAGTCGGTTACGGTGAAACTGGCCAACCGCCAGTCGTTTACCTCCTTCAAGGACGCCCTGACGAAGGATCCCCGTCTGTCCGTAAATGCGGAACGGGAAGTGGATTATTATGCGCGCAAGTCTGAAATGGTAGCCACCCTGATCCGGGTGCTGGGTTTCATGGTCGCCATCGTGATGGGAATCGGTGCGGTATTCGCGGCGCTCAACACCATGTATGCCGCCGTTTCCGCCCGGGTCCGTGAAGTAGCCACACTGCGGGCAATGGGATTCGGGTCCACTGCCGTGATCCTCTCCTTCCTGGCGGAATCGATCCTCATTTCTCTGATCGGGGGCATTATCGGTTGCATCGTCATTCTGCCGCTCAACGGCTATACGGCATCCACCATCAACTGGTCCACATTCTCCCACCTGGCATTCGCATTCCGGATCACGCCGGACATCATGATCAGCGGTATCGTGTTTGCCCTGTTCATGGGGTTTGTCGGCGGTCTGTTTCCCTCCATCCGGGCCGCAAGGTTGCCTGTGGCGGTCGCGCTTCGCGAGCTGTAAACAACGAACGGGGCCCCGAAAGGCCCCGTTATTTTTCCATCAATCAATCAGTTAATCAGTCATCTCCACCGGACGGCCCATCGTGACACTGGTAGCACGAAACACTGCTCCAACCACCCCGATAATCGGACCCGTGACATTCGGCACATGACGTATAGCCATGGTCTTCCACATAGTCTCCGTGATCGTGACGCCAACCGTCCGGATGGCTGTATGATTCATGGGGATTCTCACCCGTCCGGCCGTCCGTGTGGCAGATACTGCAATCGCCCAGTGGCCCTTCCGTTCCCTGCAGCAACAGACTCTGTTCATTGTCCGCGGCGAGAGCAGAGGGCAGAATAGCGTGCGGACTGCCGTGGCAGGCTTCACAGTACATGCCGCCATGCCCCGTAGATAACCGGTAGAGCTGTCCGTCCGGTGTACCGTAGTCATGGCAGTCCCCGCAATCGGGTTCATCAAACCAGGGCTGCCGCTGAGAGGATGCCACGGTGTTCATGTTCCCGTGACAATCCACGCAGGTCAGTCCTTCCTGAAACATCGCCCCCCGCAGACAGGCGGTGTCCGGTCCCGGATGGCAATTGTAGCAGCCGTCCAGAGAAGCCGGAATGACCGCTGCATGGGTCCCGTGCATGACGCGGGACAGGTGATCCTGACTCCCCACCGTGCCCAGGGCGTTGGACGTGTGGCAGGAGGCACAGAGCACGGGCTGACTGTTCATCAGGTTGGTTCCTTCTTCCCGATCATGGAGCGCCAGGATATTGGTCCGGTAATGGCCCGTTGCAACCCCTTCAATTCGTCCGTCCGCATGGCAGTTGGAACAGTGCATTTCGTTGGATACCGGGGCCACCGTGCGGGTCTGGGCCAGGATATTTCCGGACAGGTCCCGGGCGGTCACGATGGCAGACTGATAATAGTCCACCGTCATGTCATCATCAAACTGGGTCAGTGGGATGCCCTCCGCAATGAAATGGTCTGAAGCCGGTTCCATCTCACCCGACAACCCGTTTCCGGTCAGTCCCTCGTCTTCCGCCAGGCTGACACCGAAAAGACCCGTAACATAATCCCAGAAATTGGTTTTTCCGACGGAGGTCGTGTTGCCTTCAAAGGAATAGGTGACCACCACCCCGTCCGTTACGATCTCCGGTGTCTCTCCCATGCGGACCACCTGTGCCCACAGTGTATTGTAAGGCGGTAGAATAGAGAACATGGAAAAATCGTCGTCGTAACAATGCATGCCCAGGTCATTCCACGCAATGATCCGGTAGCCGGTACCCGCAGTCCCGCCGCCCGATCCATCGGGCAATTCCGTCGCCTGAACGGCCTGGGTAAACATCAGTTTGTCATTGTTCACACCGGAAATATTCAGTCCCGCCATGCCGATCGGCGAACTGGCGTACACCCGTGCACAGTCCCACCAGGAAAAACCGCTCCCGAATGCGTCCGCATCATTCAATACGAAGGCCATGCGGCTTTTCCCCGACAACGCCCGGTTGAAGCTGCCCATCAACCTTCCCTGATCGTCATACGCCTGGAACCGTACGGCAGTATCTTCGTCGGAAGTACTGCTCAGCGCCAGTCCTTTCCAGGTCAGGGCTTCATTGTAGGTTCCGAAATTGAACGCGAGGGTGGGTGCGTGGTCACCGGTCAGCCGGAATTCCGCCGTACCTCCGTCCGCAAGGTTCCGATAGACCACCCGGAAAGTAACTTCCTCCCCTCCCGGTACCAGCAGTCGCCCGGATACGCTGGCAGGATACTTCACGTCAAACAGATTGATCTCCCGATACGCAAAGGCGACCAGATCAATCGATTCGGTGTACACGGTGTTGCCTGCTTCATCATAGAGTTCCAACTGGACCGCAACATCGTGGCCGGACAGGTTGTCCGCCACCAGCAGACACTCCCAGTATGCCCGTTCCGCAGGGATGTGTGGCAATACGTAGGTCTTGAATGCCGCATTCGAAGCCGGTGCAACCTGAACAGCGGCCGCTGACAGGCAGATAAACAGAACCGTCATGAAGTGATTGAGTTGATTTCGTTTCATTGAAATCCCCCTTTGATGTGTTGTGCCCGATCCGCCACCCCACCGGCGGATCGGGTTCGGTTGATGATTGTCCTCCCGACCAGTTGTATATTTATTCGAACATAATGTTTTTCTAATGTTCTTGCAACCGCTATCAGTTCCTGATTGCATAAAGGTGATGGCCGTCACGGTCCTGATCGGGCGATCCATCGGGTATGCCAATCTGGCGCCTGTTGTTCAACTGAACGTGGGACAGCATCATACTTTCGCAGCAACAGAAAGCCGGGACATCCTTCATATTCATTACTTATGCCATGGTCGGCTTGAGTGGCACTGGTCTGGCAATATGATAATCCGGACTCATTGTCCCGCCTTCCCATGTACACACTGAAAGGAAAAACATGAATGCATTGAAAAGCACGGTTCGACACCTGTACTTCGGTATGCTGTGTCTGATCCTGTCCACGGCGGTGTGCTCCGCGGGCGATGGTATCAAGACGGCAGGAGATATCGGACAGATTCTCCTTCCGGCAACCGCCTATACCCTGACCTTTACCCGTCATGACCGGACCGGCCGCAAGATGTTTTACAAATCCTATTTCTCATCCATGGCGCTCAGCTATGCCCTGAAATACTCCATTGACGACAACCGTCCCAACGGCAGCAAATCCGAAGACTCCTTTATTTCAGCCCATACGGCATCCGCCTTCGGTGGAGCGGCGTTCATCCAGCGAAGATACGGATGGAAACTGGGTGTTCCGGCATATGCCGCGGCTTCTTTCGTGGGATGGTCCCGCATTCACAGCAATTCCCACGATTCAGATGACGTGATTCGCGGTGCGGCCATCGGGATAGCCGGAGCCTACCTGTTTACCCGACCTGTCGGAAGAAACTGGGTGATGTCACCCATTATCGGCTCCGATACCGTCGGCCTGTCATTCACCAAACGATGGTAATACCTCCGTCAATCTGATCAGACATCGCGGTTGAATCCACCCGGGCGTACGGGAACATCTGATATGATGAATCCATGTTTGACTTGACCATATTCTCGTCGCCGACGGCATATATTCTGATCGGACTGGCGGTATTTCTCGGTCAATTCGTGTATGCCGCCGTGGGTTTCGGGTCGGGCATGATCACCATCTCGCTGCTCACCCTGATGTTCGGTCAGGTGGACCTGTTCGTTCCCTTCTTTCTGCTGCTGTGCCTGCCGGCTGAACTGACGGTTGCAATCCGGGACCGGCGGCATGTTCATTTCAAGGAAACCGGTACGTTTCTCTTTTACATTACCCCGGGGCTGGTGCTTGGTGCATGGGTCCTGAAATCGGCGCCGGACACGCTTCTGCTGGTTGCACTGGGCGTGCTGATCACATTGTTGGCCCTGTACTATCTGTTCCTTGAAGACCGCTTCCGCTTCAAAACAGACAGCCCGTTCTGGGTGCCGCTTGCCGGTTCGCTCAGCGGTATTCTGGGAGGGCTGTACGGTGTGAGTGGTCCGCCACTGATCGTCTATTTCAAATCAAGCGGCCGTCCCAAGCGGGTGTTCCGGGCCGCCCTCCTCACCATTTTCCTGTTCATGAGTTTTGTTCGGCTGGCGATCTACGGTACCATGCAGTTCTATACCGTTCCCATTCTGCTCAGTGTCCTGACAACGCTGCCCTTTGCGGCTGCCGGCGTGGCGGCCGGCATGTGGAGCCATGAACGAATCCCGGAAGCACGGTTCCGGATGATGACCTCGCTGATGCTGCTGGTCAGTGGACTTCTCCTGATCCTGAAAAACGTTTGATTGACGGTGGGATGGAGGCAAGGGCCTCCAGCAGTCGGCGGCATATCTCTGTGTAATCCGTCAGACGTGTTTCCGGATCCTTGTTAATCATCGCCATGTTCAGGTCGGACAGGAGACGGGGTAGTCCGTTCACTACCTCATGGGGAGCCGCCACCGAACGATACAGGACCGCATACATAACTTCCGCCATGTCCTCTCCATGATAGGGTTTGAGACCGGTCAGCATTTCGTAAAGCACGATGCCCGCCGCATAGAAATCGGTTTCCGGGCTGACGGAAACCCCGCCCGCAAAATTTTCCGGAGGCAGATACTGAAGTGTACCGGCCATCAGTCCGGTCCGGGTCAGGGTTGTGGCCCCGAACAGGCGTGCCAGGCCGAAGTCCAGCAACTTCAGATGATCCCGGACGGTATCAACCGGTTCTTTCATGGACTCGCAGGTCTCCGGATTCAGTCCCTTGAGAATCATCACGTTCTGCGGCTTGATGTCCCGATGAACCACTCCCTCCCGGTGCAGGTCGTGGAGAATATCCAGCATCACAATGGCGACAGCTGTTGCCGTCCGTGGCCCGATCCCCTTTTCCATGAAACGGTTCAATGGCATCCCATCCAGGAATTCCATGGCATAGTAGAGCTGATCCCCGCGACGCCCACTTTCGAGAATACGGACCACACCGGAATGGTTGATCTTCTCACCGATCATGCCTTCCCGCTCAAACCGCTTGCGGGCATCTTCTTCCGTCATGTCTGCGTCCAGTACCTTCAACGCCACCGGGGTGGAGTCACCCGGTTTCCTTGCCCGGTAAACGGTCCCCATGCCGCCTTTGCCGATCATATCCACAATCCTGTATGGACCGAACACATGGGCCCGCTGCCATTGACGGAACATGGTCCAGATTGCCCGCATCCCCCGCCACAGCTGATTCAGCACAACCGTCATCAATACCAGGAGCCCGCCGATAAACCACCAGGCATGCCACCAGGGTCTGACAACCGTAAAGGAAAAGATCGCCGGTTCCCGGCTCCAGACACCGTCGTTGTTGCAGGCATGAACCCGGAAGGTATAGTCGCCGGGGTTCAGATTGGTATAGCTGATAGTCCGTTCCCTGCGCTCCGTCCAGCCGTCCTCATAACCCGCCAGCATGGTACGGTACCGTACCCGCCCGGGCACCAGATAGCTGAGTCCGGCATAGGTAAACCGCAACCGCTTCCAGCCGGGCTCCAGTTTCACGGTGTCTCCGAAAAGAACCTGGTCATCCAGTTTTGCCTGCTCAATCACCACCGGTGGCGGCACACTGTTTGTTTCCAGATTTGACGGATCGCAGATGGCCAGTCCGGATATTGTGGCGATCCAGATGCGTCCGGAACTGTCCCGGCAGGCTGTCCCCTGCGTCCCCCCGATACCCTCACCGTTGGGGAGACCATCCTGCTGCACATAAACATGAAAACGGACCTCTGTGTTATCCGTCACGGTACGGCGTAATGCCTCTTTTTTCACGGACACAACTCCGTCCTCGGTACTGAGCCAGAACTGACCCAGATGGTCCGGCACGATGGCATAGATTTCATTGCTGGGCAACCCGTCCCGCAACCGGTACGGATACCACCGTTCGTCCCGCCACAAGGTCAATCCCTGGTCCGTACCCAGCCAGACCGAACCGTCGGAATCGGGGAAGATGCAGAAGATAAAGTTGGCGGAGAGTCCGTCTTTCATCCGGAAACGGTCTGTCCTGTCATCACGCACAATGCACAAACCGTCGCTGGTCCCGACCCATATATCGTTTCCCACCTGGACAATGGAACGAATGGATACCGGGGGCAGCCCGAATTCTCTGCCGCAGGGGACCAGGCGGTTTCCGGACAGCAGAAACATCCCCTCCCGCGTACCCGCCAGAATCCGGCCGTCCGTTGTTTCACACATCGCGAGAATTTCACGTGCTCCCGAACCGTAAAGCTTCGGTTCCGGTCTATGGTCTGAAGGGTTCAAACGGAACAGACCCCTGCTCTCGGTACCCAGCAGGATGGTGCCATCCGTCATCAGTTGAAGAGCCTGGACCGCCATGGGCTGTCCGACCCGCTCAACGTTACCGTCTGGTGTAATCTGTGCCAGTCCCTGCGGGGTACCGGCCCAGATGTTGCCCAGCCGGTCCGCAACCGTACAGAACACCAGCCGGTGGGGCAACCCGTCCCGCTGATCGATCATGGAAAAGGGGGCTTCCCTAAACCGCGCAATCCCCCTGAATTCATCCCCCATCCAGATGGACCCTTCCCGGTCCTCCAACATGCACTTGATTGTATTGGCCAACAGGCCGTCCCGTTCACGCATCTGTTCAACGGTGTCACCATGAATCCGGTACAGCCCTTCACTATTGGTGCCCAACCACAACACATTCCGACTGTCCACCATCAGTTCCCGGACGGCACTCACCGGCAGACCTTGGGGGAAATCCATTTGAGTCGTCTCGGGGTCCAGTCGCGCAATGCCATGTTCGGTACCCACCCAGAGTTTTCCGGTATGGTCGACTGCCATCCCGTTCAGAATCGGTTTCTGGTCCTGGAAAACCAGTTGCGGTGTTTCATTCTGAAATCGGATAATGGAATCTTCGGTCATCACCCACAACCGGCCTTCCGGGCCGGACAGGATATCCACCACATAAGCAGAGTCCCCTCCGACATCCAGCGGAACCGGAACAAACCGGTCCGATTCCCAGTATGCCAGGCCGCCTGCCGTCCCGACCCACAGAACGCCATTCGGGTCCACATGGAGGACCCCTGTATCCCGGTGGGGCACTCCGTCTTCCAATCCGTAACGGACAAATCCGTCGTCCTTATACCGGAGAACCCCGTCCATGGTGGCGGCCCACAAGCTGCCATCCGCTGTCTGCGCGATATCGATCACGTCGTTGGAACGCATCTGGGGTACATTGTGAACATTGAAGGTATGAAACGACTGTCCGTCAAACCGAATCAGGCCATTGCCGGTTCCCATCCACAGAAATCCGTCCCGGTCCTGGAAAATATCGTAGGTCCCTTTCCCGAGATAGCCCTGATCGATGGTCCACTTATCCAGCATGGTCCATTTCAACGGACGATCCGGACAGAGACCGTAGAGTGGGAGGATCAGAACAAGATTCAGAACGATCAGGTAACGTTTCAAAACAACTCCAACCACTGAGAGAACATTTCCAACATCACGGATGCACTTTACCTGTACGGCGATTGGTCTCCATTGTGTTTCTAGCCCCGCTTGTCCGTGCAGGATCTGTCATCCCGATGTTTGTCGGTGCACGCACCACCGTCCCCGCGCTTGTCCGTACAGCTTCCGTCATCTCGATGTTTGTCCGTGCAGGCGTCATCCGTACCTTCGTCGTTTGACGCGGTAATCACGACTGAACTCTCCAGTCCCGTGCCAAAATGCACATCCAATTCATTCAACTTGTCCGGATTCGTTTTCATCCTGTGTCTCCCTTCCATTGGTTGCGGCGCTACAGATTATCCAGCGCCGTGCGTAATGCCGTCCGGATTTCCTCCGGGTCCGTGAGTCGTACGTTCAGTTCCTTTTCCACCAGACGGGTCACCAGATGGGACAGCTCCTTCGGCAGGGTGGGCACCACTTCCACCGGGGGTACCAGCGACCGGTACAGGATGGCATACATCACCATGCCCGGCTCCTCCGCCTCGAAGGGTTGCACACCGGTAATCATCTCGTAGAGCATCACCCCCACGGCATAGAGGTCTACAGTAGGCTCCGCATGACGGCTGCCGTTCAATGCCTCGGGGGGCACATACTGCAGGGTACCGGTCACCAGACCGGTTCGGGTCAACGTGGTGGCTCCGAATACCCGGGCCACACCGAAATCCAGCAGCTTCACATGGGATCGCAGGGTTTCTACCGGATCCCCGGCATGTTCCACGTCCAGGATGTTCAGCGTATTCTGGATCATGATGTTTTCCGGCTTCACATCCCGGTGCACCACCCCTTCGGCGTGCAGATCACACAGCACATCAATCAGGACTATGGCCACGGCGATGGATGTCCGGATCCCCAGCCCGATTTCCATCAGGTGTCTGAGTGGGGTACCATCGCAGTATTCCATCGCATAATACAGTGAACCCCGCTCCGAGCCCCGGTCCAGTATCCGCACCACGTTGGGATGACGGATCTTCTCTCCCAGCATCCCTTCCCGCTCAAACCGTTTCCGTGCGTCCCCATCGGCGATGCCGGGATCGACAATTTTCAAGGCCACTTCTTCGCCGTTTCGCCCATCCGCAGCCCGGTACACCGTTCCCATACCGCCCTTCCCGATCTGTTCCAGAATCCGGTACGGACCAAACACGTGGGTCCGTTGCCACTGGACAATCACCCGCACCAGTTTCCGGATGCCCCGATAGGCACCGTTCACCCCGATACCGGCCAGGATGATCACGACACCCAGGAACCACCATGTCCGCCACCAGGGGGTGATCACATGAACGATCAGTTCAGCGGGTGTTTCACTCCACACCCCGTCGTTGTTGCAGGCATACACCAGAAACGTGTAATCATCGGGAGGCAGGTTGGTATAGCTGACGGTGCGGTCCGCGCTCTCGGTCCATTCTCTATCGTATCCCGTCAGCATCTGCCGGTAGCGCACCCGATCGGGCACCATGAAACTGAGACCCGCATACCGGATGGACAAACGCCTCCATCCCGGCTTCAGGTTCAATGGTCTGTCGGTTGAAACAGGCATTCCGTCCACCAATACACGCTCAACCACAACGGTCGGTGGTACATCGTTTTTCGGAATATGATGGGGGTCCACCGACGCCAGCCCGCCACCGGTTGCAAACCATATCCGGCCATCGCTTGTCTTGCAGGTAACCGGTTGATTGCCTCCCAATCCGCTGTTGACCGGAAGGCCGTCTTCCTTCGTATAGGCACATAATGCCAGGATCTGGTCGGTACCGACACATCGAAGCAGTTCTTGTCGCTCCACGGAGAACACGCCGCTTCCATGACTGATCCAGAACATTCCCGCATCATCTTCCTGAATGCCATAGATATCCGCAGAAGGGAGCCCGTTTGACACGGTCAGGGAAACAAATCCGTCATTTCGGTACAGAGCCAATCCAACATCCGTACCAACCCAGATATGGTCTGCGCTGTCCCGGAACAGTTCGAAAATGAACGTACCCGGCAATCCGTCACTACCATCAAATGTCCGAACCACCCGATCCCGAATCACCGCGATTCCGTCATCCGTACCCACCCAGATGGATCCGTCCTTCATCGGCAGGATGTCCCGGATATGTTTGTTGGGCAATCCTTTTGCCACAGAAAAACGAGAAACCTCACCATCTCTCAAGCAGAACAGCCCATTCAACGTACCAACCCAACGGACACCATCGGAACTCTCTCCGAAGCAGAGTGGATCGGCTGATCCCATTGACATAATCAGTGGTGATTCATCTGGTTTCGATTCGGGAAGAGGTTGCACCTGTCTGGTTCCCGCCCAGATACGTCCATCATCCGCCGGAAAAAGAGAGCTGACTTCCTGGCCTTCCAGAAACAACGAGACAGCACCACCCGAGCCCCACCGAACCACTCCTTTCTGGGTACCCACCCAGAAATTCCCAGCATGGTCTTCCACAACACTCATGACCAGACGGTAGGGAAGGCCATCCGCCTCGGTGTACGACTGAAAAACACTGTTCCGGAATCGGTTCAAACCCTGACCCGTTCCCACCCATATGAGTCCTTCCCGGTCTTCCAGAATGAAATGAACCTCATCGTAGGTCAATCCATCCGGCTCTCCGAAATGCTCCACCCGACCTTGAACTCTGCGAAAAATGCCGTCTTGATGGGTTCCCAGCCACAATTCGCCTTTCGAAGTGAGACAAACCGAGAGAATCCGAGCGTTTCCCGGCAGATCATTGTTCAGGAACACGGGTTCAGTCTTTCGGCCATCCGATGCGAAAACGCCTCGTTCGGTCACGAACAGAACCGAATCCTCATCTGATGACTGAATCCGTCGCACTTCACCAGTCTTGTCTTCCACCGACACCTTCCGGAACGCATTATTTTCGACAACACAAAGACCATCGGTTGTCGCAATCCACAGTCTCCCAAGGTTATCCACATGAAGGTCGAAAATCCGGACGTTCGCCCGTTCTTTGACAATCTCAAGGGAAGCTCTCTCTGAAATGCGAACCAATCCCTTCCGGGTGCCGGCCCAGACGGCACCATCCGGCGTGCAGGCGAGCGCGATCACCCATTTATCGGGAAGACCGTCCGCCGTTCCAAAACGGTACCAGTGGTTCCCGTCAAACCGGAGCAGGCCGTCCGAGGTGCCGATCCATATACTGCCATCGTCTCCCTCTGCCACGGCGGTACAGGAACTGGACTTGATTGCACTTGTGTTGGTTTCCGTGTATAACCTGAACCCGTGACCGTCAAACCGGGCCGGCCCCGATTCCGTCATGACCCAGAGATAGCCCTCTTGGCTTTGCAGCATCTCATCCGCCGCACCGAATTTGATATCGTCAAATTCAATCCACGTCTGGTGAATCAACTGACGCATGCCGGGCCCCGGCCCCGTTGCCAGTACACTGAATGATGTCAAGAAGAATGCGAGAAACCAACCAATCCGTCGAATCACAAACCTCCCGCCAGGAAATGAAAAGAAAGGCGGACAAGAAATCTGCCAATGCCCGCCGGTGTGGGCACTCAGTTCCGGATACCACCCGGTTCCGGGTCTCTTTTCGGACAGGTATCTTTTCCGTCATCTTCATCCGGCGGAGTTACCGCCCGGCACGGCATATCGGCCAGCCGTACATCCAGATCTTTCAGTCTGTCATCCCGTTTTGTCATGTTGACCTCCTTTTAATTTCTGCAAGGTATGTAAAATCACCGCCTCTTCCAGGCAATGTTTCCACCGTCCACAGGCCGCAGCCGGCCCTTCTTTTTCCAACTGGTCGGGACACCGTCCCATGCAGGCGGGCAGCAGATCACAATCCCGGCAATCCGCCCAATCCGTTGGATCAAACCGCTTCCAGTCACCCTCAGGATCCACCGTGTCCGGTTCAGACACATGTCCCACCGTTCGGTCCGGTTCCCCGATATGGTTCCAGCATTTGTACAAATTCCCTTCCGGATCAATCACGTATGCCCATTCGCTCACCATGGCGCAAACCGTCATCCGCGGCAGCGACAACGCGCCCCCGTTATCCCGGTTATAGTTGTCCAATTCCCAGTCCACCCAGGTATCGGCAAACGCCCCGCTGTCCATGCAAGCGTTCATATAGCCCGTGTTGGCCTCGGTCGACGTATCCACCGGTGCGATATGCATGCGCACCCGGTCCCGGATACCCGCCTCTTCCAATACCGCCACCAGGGGCTTCCATTGATCGGGATTTTTCTTATCGAGATTGACCCGGACACGAACATCATCGAGGATCTCTACGGCCGTTTTCAGGTTCTCCAGAATCCGATCGAACGTACCCGCACCATTTCGCAGTTTCCGACGCTGATCATGGATTTCAGAAGGTCCGTCCAGCGTGATCTGCACATCCGAAATCCCCGCGCTGGCCAGCGTCCGGGCCATGGTTTCATCCAGCCGGTATCCGTTGGTGACCATGGAGAAAAACCAGGTCTTGTTCATGGATTCGGCCCGTTCCCGAAGTGCTTGTGTCAATTCCAGCACGCGATCCGGCACCAGCAATGGTTCGCC
>DAINNF010000020.1:0-26517 GCA_036736005.1 Acidobacteriota bacterium | reverse complement strand
CAATTTTTGCACCAACGAACAGGAAAAGTGCGTTGAGCAGGAATGCGACAACCACACTGACCAAGGCCATAAGAATACCGCCCATCATGTCCTCCTTTTTAGGGGTGAATACCAGTAGTCTACATGCAGGAGACAAAAATGTCAAAAAGTCAATATACAGGTAACAGGGTAAAGGTGTATCTAATTACTGTAAAGTGCTTGGATAAGAGTTTGATAGTGTGTTTCAACGACATTGCGTTTGACTTTGAGTGATGGGGTCAGTTCTCCCCGCTCAATGGTGAACGGTTCCGGAAGGATGGCAATTTTCTTCACCTGTTCGTATCGGGCGAATTCCGACTGGTGTTTTTCGACTTCCGACCAGAGAAAATCGTGAACCGTTTGGTCGGATACCATTGTAGTCGGATTTTTGAAAACAACTCCGTTTCCTTCGAAACGGGCGGTGAGCGAATCGAAGTCAGGTACGACGAGCGCTGAAATAAACTTGCGCTTATCGCCTACCAGGCAGATTTCCTCGATATAGGGGCTCTTTTTGATAGCACCTTCAATCGGTGCGGGGGCCACGTTTTTGCCGCCGGCAGTAACGATGATGTTCTTCTTTCGGTCCGTCAGATACAGGTAGCCGTCCTGGTCAAAATGCCCGATATCCCCGGTGTGCAGCCAGCCGTCATCATCGATCACATCTCGAGTCAGTTCGGCACTCTGATAGTACCCCTTCATGAGGGTTGGCCCTTTGACCAGTACTTCGCCGTCATCGGCGATTTGCACCTGGATGTTATCCAGCGGTTTCCCGCATGACCCCGGCTTCATTTTTCCCGGCGGTGTGAGCGCAATGATCAGATGGGTTTCGGTCATGCCGTATCCCTCGTGAATGAACAGACCCAGGGTACGGAAGAACCGTAGTGTTTCGGGCGACAACGGAGCACCACCGGATACGGGCAGGCAGAGATTTCGGCCGAATCGGCGGCGGATCTTATTGAACACGAGCTTTTCGGCAATGTTCTGCCTGAAATGCAGTGGCCAGTCCGGCATTCCGCTTTCCAGAATCTCCCGGTACCGGTCTCCGTTTCGAAACGCCCACTCAAACAGCTTCCGTTTGACCAGTGAAGACTGCTGGACGGTGTCGTGTACCCGTGCCATGACTTTTTCGTACAGGCGGGGCACCGAGATCAATACATGTGGATGGGCTTCTGCAAGGTCATCTACAACGTGTTCGATTCCACGCGAATAATGAATGGTGGCTCCCCCCTGGATGGCACACCAATGTCCGGCCAGGCGTTCGTACAGATGACTTAAAGGTAGAAATGACAGGAAAACATAGTGGGATTCCACGCGGATGCGTTGAATCGTGCCGTGAATGTTCTCGAGAAATCCAGCGTGGCTGAGCATGACCCCTTTCGGGGGGCCTGTTGTACCGCTGGTATACAGAATGGAGCAGATTTCATCCGGTGCGATTTCCTTTATGGATGCTTCAACAAAATCCGGTTGCCGGCTGATCCGTTCCCGACCTATTTCTTGTATGGCTTCCAGATCCTGAAACTCCGCATCCAGGGGTTCAAATGTGCAGATAAACTCCAGCTGCGGGAGCTGATCACGGATCTGTCTGACCTTTTCCAGTTGAACCGGTGAATCAACAAAAATGATCCGGACACCGGCATTTTCCAGAATATATGCGATCTGGTTGGCCGGCAGGGTGGTGTATACCGGTACGACAACAGCGTGCACGCAGAACGCGGCAAAGTCGGTAATGGTCCATTCGGGCCGATTGTCGCTCAGGATGGCCACACGGTCTCCACGATTGATTCCCATACTTGCCAAACCCGCGGCAGTTTCCCGGACTGCCAGGCCGAACTGGCGGTAATTAAGTGTGTACAGTTGGTCGTGCCGCCGAATGCGCAGGGCGTCCTTTTCAGGGAATTGATTGACTGTTTGAAAGAGCATGTCGGGAAGACTGTGCACCATTTTGCCTCCGGAGTAATGTAGTCACACAATACTAACAAATGAAAGGTGATGGAGGAAGGTGAAATGAGGCCGGGCGGCCGTTTGTAACAGCCGCCCGGTAATGGTCCAATGGGGATCGGGGTCAATCGTTTAAGGACAGTACCGCTTCTGCAATCATGTTTCGTGTCAGTGAAATCTTGTAACCGTTTTGCGCCAGCGGCGCCGCATCGTGCAGAGCTTCGGCAGCGGCCTGTTTGATACCGTCTTTGTCCGTCAATTGAAGTCCCGTGAGTGCATTGGAAACGGCTTCTTCGAACCAGGGAACGGGAGCTACGCCACCCAGTGCCACCCGAACGGCATGAATGGTGTTACTGCGAATGTCGGCGTTGATTGCGACACTGACCGTGGCAAAGTCGAAAACATCCCGATCCGCCTGTTTCCGGTAAACCGAACGATATCCCGGTGGTGGGCCGGGTATCTGGATCGCAGTCACTACCTCTCCGGGTTTGAGAATGGTTTCAACAGTCGGATCCTTTTCCGGCAGTACGAAGAAATCACCGATCGGGACGGTTTTCTGGTCCCGGCCGTTTCGGATCAGGAGCGTGGCGTCCATAGCCAGCAGGGCCACGGCCGTGTCCGAGGGATGAACAATGAAACAGGGTCCTCCTGCGGTCACGCAATGAAAGCGGCTTTCTCCGTCAAATGCAAAACAGGTATCCCCACCTTTCCGGATACAGTTAAAGTCTCCGCGAAAATACCAGCAACGGGGTCTTTGACAGATATTGCCGCCGATTGTCCCCACGTTTCGCAACTGGGGAGACCCGACCGATTCTGCCGCCTGAGTCAGTACCGGGTATCGGTTCTTTAGTTTCTCGTGATTCACGATCAGGTTCAACGGCGTACATGCACCGATACTGAAACCGCCGTTTGCCCGTTCTGTAATTCCCTTGAGTTCGTCCAGGTGATTGATCGAAATGACCTGATCGGCGCTCTCCACGTCGTCTTTGAACAGCCCGAGCAAATCGGTGCCGCCTGCCTTGATCCGGGTTCCCGGTTTTTCCGACAGTCGACTGGCCTGTTCAACTGACTGTGCTCGTTCATATTCAAAGGAGTTCATGATTGTCCTCCATTCCGGTTGTTCAGAGCGGTGAGAACCCGGTCGGGGGTCATGGGCAACTCACGAATTCGCACCCCCAGTGCGTTATACACTGCATTGACGATGGCACCGGGTGTGGGGATAATGGCCGGTTCCCCGACTCCCTTTACCCCTGTAGGGCTGATTTTGGTGTCCCCGCTGCTGACGACGATCACCTCAATATCCGGCGTGTCATGAATCGTGGCGATCTTGTAGTCGTGCAGATTGGTTGTCAGCATCTTGCCGGTGTTCCGGTCGATGACGCGCTGTTCCATGAGGGCATAGCTCAGTCCCTGGATCATTCCCCCGTGCACCTGGTTTTCCATCAGCCGGCGGTTCATGACGCGGCCGATATCGTAGGCACCCACAATACGGTTGACCGTTATTCTTCCGGTTCGGGTATCTACAGAGACCCTCGCAAACTGGGCACCGAAGGTGTTCAGGGCGTATCCTTCCGGATTGGCGTTCCGGGAACCTGTTGCGACCAGGGTTTGCTCACGCAGTTTGCCGATGATGTCCGGAATTGTCAACGTCTTTTCGGCATTCTCAATGGCGGAAATTCTCCCTTCTGTGTATCGTAGCTGAGTTTCCGGGAGTTCCAACAGGGCGGCTGCACCCGTCAGCAGACGCGATTTCAGTTGTTCCGCCGCGTCACGTACGGCGGGCGTGACGGACGGTGCGGTCATGCTGCCGCCGCTTCCCGGACAATAGGGGGTGGTTGCCGTGTCGCCCAAAGTAACGGAGATATTTTCCAGAGGAAGTTCCAGGACCTCTGCCGCCACCTGGGCCAGAATCGTGTACGTTCCGGTTCCAATGTCTTGGGTGCCGGCCAGAATGCGAAGACTGCCGTCCCGGTTCAGTTTCAAAATAGCCGTCGCCGGTGGCCCGCCACCTCCCCACCAGATCTGGGATGCCATCCCCACTCCGGTTTTGATTGGCCCGGTGTCGGACCCGGCCGGTTTACGGTCCTTCCATCCGATCGCTTTTGCCCCGGCTTCGTACGCCTCTTTCAAGAACTTGCTGGTGTAGGGCAGGCCCATAACCTGATCCCGATCCGTCAGGTTGCGGATCCTGAATTCCACTGGATCCATGCCGATTTCTTCAGCCAGTTCATCCATCAGGGATTCCAGTGCAAAGGTCCCCTGAACATGACCGGGCGCCCGCAATGGCCGGCCGGGGCCTGCATTAATGAATACAGAATGGTCGAATGCTTCCACGTTCTCGCATTTGTATAAGGTTCGCAGCGGCCAGCTGCAGCCTGCGCGGTAAGGGTAGGCGCCGGATGCGCCGTATGACTCGTGACGGAGCGCTGTCAGGGTTCCGTCTTTTCGACAGGCCCCGGTCAAGTGTTGTTCGGAATCCGGTCGGTTGCCGACGCACAACTGCATTTCCTTCCGGTCCAGTGCGATACGTACGGGGCGTCCGATTCTGCGGGCCAGCAGGGCGGCCATGACGGTATACTTCCCGGTGGTGAGCTTGCTGCCGAATCCCCCGCCCATGTATTTCTTGATCACGCGGAGGTGGCTGGCCGGTATCCGCAGGGCCGCCGCGATGCCACCCTGAATCCAGTATACGGCCTGGGTGGAGTCCCAGACGGTGAGCTGGTCTCCGTCCCAGTTGACAACAGAACAGTGAACTTCGGTCGGATTGTGCATGATGACCTGTGTGCGGTAGGTGCGATCCAAGACCACGTCGGCTGCCTGCTTCCCGACGGACACGTCACCACGATTGGTGGAGCGCTCCGTCGTGACGTTGCTGTCTCCATGGAGAATGGGGGCGTCCTGTTTTCTTGCGGTTTCGTGGTCCACTGCAAACGGGAGTATTTCATAGTCGATCCGGATTTCCTTCAAAGCGCGGTTTGCGATGATCTCACTTTCCGCAACCACACACGCGACTTCATCCCCTTCGTAGCGCAGATGGGGATCGAACAGGAATGAGCTGGTCCCGTACCAGGGTATCTTCGGAGCGTTTTCATGAGTTAGAATGTCCAGTACCCCGTCCATCTTCATCGCCCGACTGATATCGATACGCTGTATCCGTGCATGGGGGTGGGGACATCTCAGTGTACGGGCATGGGCCATGCGGGGGAGCCGGATGTCATATGTGTATGTAGCAGTTCCGGATACCTTGTCGTATCCGTCAAGTCGCTCAACCGGTTTGCCGACAATGTTGAGCCTGGCGTCTTTTCCCCAGGGTTCCGGGGAATCTGTCGGAACTTCGCTGACCGTATCCATCATATCCTGTTCAAAAAAGAATCGGGATTTTACGATCCTGCGATTCATTTCTCACCTCCCGGATTCTTTTTCATTCGCGCGGCCCCATCGGTTACGGCCTTTTCAATGTTGGGATAGGCCGCGCATCGACAGAGAGTTCCAGCCATGCCGGTTCGAATGTCAGCCGATGTGGGTTCCGGAATCTGGTTGACCAGTCCGACCGCTGTCATGATCTGGCCGGGGGTGCAGAACCCGCATTGCAGACCGTCCTGTTCAAGAAAGGCCTCCTGCATGGGGTGAAGTTCTTCCCCTTTCATCAGACCTTCGATTGTGGTGACTTCCTTCCCCTCTGTGTCCAATGCCAGGATATGACAGGAATAAACCGCTTCGCCATCCAACAGCACAGTGCATCCGCCACATTGACCGTTGTTACAGACAATCTTGGTTCCGGTCAGTCCGAGAATGTCCCGGATGACTTGAACGAGTGTTGTTTCGGGGCGGATCTTCAGGTGGTATGCCTTCTTGTTGATGGTTATGTTGAGCGGCATGTCTCTTTCATGGGCGGTGATTGAGGGTTGGGCTTCGGCTTCCGGTGTCATGGTTCCCGGAATCAACATTCCCCCGACAACGCCGACGCCCATACTCTGGATGAATGTGCGCCTGGATGGATCTTTCGGGTGTTTCTTCTTTTCACACATGTGGATGTCCCCCCTTTTTTATCGTGTTGGTATCCAAGTTGGCGGAATGTGTCTTACAATATCGATCGCTTGCCTCCTTCACGCAACCCGGTTTCAAGGCTGCAGCAGCAGACCATTGAAAATGAGTTTGTAAAGCGCAGTGGTGGATGCGCGAAACTGGGGATTAAACCCGTACAGAACGACGTGTCCTTTTCCTTTCCGTATCCAAACCAATGCGGTCCGTTGCGCAAGTTTGTCTTCGTTTTCCGCATAGCCGCTCAACAGGATGTTGCGTTCGGGGAAGGTCGCCAGAACACGGCGGTCCATATCTCCCCTTGGTATGGAAGTGGCGAATACGGGAGTCCCTCTTGAAAAGACACCGCAGAACGCGGGCATGCCCCAGGTGATGGGATGATCCTGTTTCAGGTGAACCCGGAGAAGTGATCCCGGAACATACAGGCCGGATTTCCGTAACTGGTCACCGATGTCCCGAACCGGCAGTCGGAACGACTCGATCTCTGCCTTGGATTTCTTCGTTTCCGGTTTCATTGTTTCGGATAGAGAACCGGTAAACAGACCTGTTGAAGACCGCCAGGAGAGTACGGTACCGCCCCTGTTGATGAAGTCCACGACGGCGCGTAACCCGTCTTTCCCCATCCCCTTCCGGTATTCCGGTGCGAGGTCCGGGATATAGTAGTCACCTTCACTCTTGTAGGCACCTTCCAGCAGAATATCAGGAGATTCGTCCGGAAATACAAGAACATCGAGGTCCTTCAATCGTTCAGCGGTGATGTCCCCCGGTCGCAGGACGGAATAGGGAATCTGATACTGGTCCATGACGAACCGGGTCCATCCCGCATCCATGTCATGGAACCAGGTTTCCATGAGTCCGATAGCCGGCATCCTGAGCAATACCCGTTTACCCCGGGGCAGTTCCAGTGGCATGAGAGGATTGTCCGGCAGATCCCCGACCATTCGGGCCAGGATTGATTGTTTCTTTCCGCTTGCCGTGATCAGGAAACTGCCCTCGGCGATTTCGCGATTTTCATATTGAACCGTTTCCGTATAGCGGTAAACCGGAATGCCCGACTTCAGTGCCTGAAACACAGCGGCATAGCTGGCATTCCATTGGGGAGGCAGAATCACCGTGGTTGCGGGTCTGGATAAGCTGGGGGTTTTCGGACCCGGTGGCATATCCGTAACGGGAATCAGCTCATTGTCCAGTTCGGGGATTTTCCGGTCCACAGGGAAGCATGCAAGTCCCCGGTGGAGGGGAAGGGACCAACTGGCGATATCGTATGGACGAATGACCTCACCGTCGGGCGTGTAGTGTCGCACAGGGTAGGTCTGGGCTTCCATGACTTCCTTGATGAATGCACGATACGGTTGACTCAGGGGGACAACATAGTCCCCTGCCGAAATCTGAATGGAACCGGAGGAGACTGCTTTGGCTGTCCGGTAAACGCTCACACCATGAAACTGCAGCAGTTGAATCAGGTCCAGCAGTTCACCGGGATCCCGCTGATCGGCAGGGAGTACAAAGTGAAAGGGCGGCTGTGTTTTTCCTTTTTCAATTTCCTTGCGGCACATGTGGTTCCGGAATTTCAGGATATCTTCCCTGTAGATGGATGCGGTCTGAACGATGGACCGTACCGAAGACAATTCGTATCGGACAATGTCGGAGAGCCGCCACCAGCCACCTGGCCATGGGGCGGGCATATTGACACTCTTGCGATATTCGGCCAGACCCTTACCCCGTGTCCGAAGCTCGTTCGGCTCGACATAAACCGGGGTGGCGACACGACAACTGGCCGCCTCGGTCAGGAGACTGATGACATTCTTCCAGAGTGATGTTTCGGTAGAACCGGGCCAGTAATTATCAAACGCCCAGTGACTGGCGACACCCGAACAATCGTCGGCGGTCATGTCCCGTGAGAGGTTGGCGCCGAATACGTCCAGCCAGGTCCACATTTCTTCGTCCACATTTTCCGCAATCGGATCATGATTTTCAGGAACGAAATAGCGGGGGCCGGAAGAACCCATCTGATGCTTTTCCACCAGTACCTGCGGGTACCATTCAGTGGAATAGATACGTGAGATGGCACGCGTGTCGGTTTGTGTGAGCGTTACAAAATCGCGATTGTTGTCGTGTCCCACATACTTGTGGTAAATGCCGGGCAGCGTGGAACCCTCGTAACGGGAACCCAGCGTCTTGCGATAATGGTTTACCACCATATCCATTCCATCCGGATTGTGGCATGGAATGACCATGAGAACCACATTCTCCAGTGCCCGGTTCAATTCGGCATCGGTTTCATCGGCAACCTGCCAGGCCACCAGCGGAAAAGCCTGGGAGGGGGCGACTTCGGTAGAGTGCATGGATAACGTCAACATGACAAACACGCGGGCCGGTTCCATCAGCCGGGTGAGTTCATCATCTGTCATGGGTTTCAGTGCCAGACGCCGGTTGATGTCCTGAAGTTCAGCTAATCGTCTCAGGTTCTCCGGAGTGGACAGGAAGCAGATTTTCATTTCCTTGCCCATCGGGCTGTTTCCCGCGTCCACCAGCAAGACCCGGTCGGACTCCTGATCCAGTTTCGTCAGGTATCCGATGAGTTGCTCGTAGTCCATCAGTTTCCGGTCGGTTCCCGGCTGGAAACCGAAAAAGTCGCGGGGCGGGGTAATGGAAGAGGCGAAGAGACCGGAGGACACAAAAACTGCAAGAAATATAAGGCGGAAGAAACGGTTGGCCATGGAAGACTCCTTAGCGATATGCGCATGTAGTTGATTTTATTCTAGCACAGGAATTTCGCTCGGGATCGATCGGAAGGTGGGTCAAAGCGGATGTCTTTTTTCCTGAGCCGGAAGGTGTGTTTGCGATCGAAAACCGGAACAGGAGTTATGGGACAGTTTCCGGAATGCAACTGCGTGGGAATTGCACAGTCAGTAAGGTTGGAAAGACAATGGGTCGACAAATCGGGGCCTGGTATGAAATGAGCGCTTTTCGAAGTCGGCTCTTCATTAGAGCGCATGATGCGGTATGATCAATCGGTGAGCTGGTCAATGACTGAAGAGTAGCAAACGGAACTGAACAGATCGGAGGAGCCAGACGCATGAGACGAGTCATGATAGCCGGTTGTGGTTATGTGGGAACGGAAGCGGGCAGAATGCTGGCGGAGAAGGGCGTGGATGTGTTCGGACTGAAAAGAAATCCGGACACGTTGCCTGAATTTATCATGCCGGTGCATGGCGACCTGGAGAAACCGGAATCGCTTGAGAACCTGCCGGCGGACCTCGATGCGGTTGTGATTGCCGTTTCGGCAGCATCCTTTGACGAGCGTGCGTATCGTCGCATCTATGTCACCGGCATCAAGAACCTGCTGGCTGCACTGGACAAATCCGGTTTTCGGCCCGCGCGGGTTGTATTTACATCCAGCACCGGTGTGTATGGACAGACCGATGGGGAGCTGGTGGATGAATCCAGTCCGACAAGACCCACCTCATTCAGTGGACAAGTCATGCTGCTGGCGGAACAGCAGATATTGAACGGTCCTTTTCCGGCCTGCATTCTTCGTCTGGGGGGGATTTACGGTCCGGGACGTACGGGAATGCTGGAGAAGGTTGTTTCCGGGGAGGCGAGGATTCCGTCAGTTCCGGTTTACACCAACCGGATCCACCGTTTTGATGCTGCAAGGGCCATTGTTCATGTATTGCGTATTGCCGATCCGGATCCTGTGTACAACGTCGTGGACGAGGACCCGGTGGAATACGGTGAAATGGTCCGATGGCTTGCGGAGAAACTGGGAGTGCCGTGTCCGCCACATGCCGATCCCGGTCAGGCCGTCCGTCTGCGGGGCGGCAGCAAACGTGTGTTCAGTGGAAGTCTTCGGGGTTCGGGCTTCCTGTTTCGATACCCCACATTCCGTGAAGGATACGGCCCGATGATGGATCGTTTCAAAAGCGGTGAGTGACGGGTTGTGTAAACCACAAGAAACGGGCACGAAAAACCGTAACGGTTTATTCGTGCCCGCACAACGAATTGACGAACACAAGTGCAGACAATCCCGGGGTTATCCGAGCTAGGATTTTAACTGCGCCAACTCTTCCTTCAATTCTTCCAGGATACGTCTCAGTTCCGCTTCATGTCCCTTTTCCTGTTCGGCCAGTTCGGTAAACAGCTCCCTGGAATTATCACTGACGGCGCGATTTGCTGCCCGCAGATAGAACTCGCGTGCTGAAATTTCGCGGGGAATGGCCAGCAGCACCACCTGGATCATTTCCTGGATTTCGCGAATACGGTCCTTGCTCATATGGTCCACTCCTCTTCAGGCTGTTGCCGGTTCAAAATCATGACGGCCACGTGATCTTACCGCCGTTGTAGGCCACGATGGTCAGTGCCGGTACAGTCAGAAATACCATCGCGTGATAAGCGAGCGAAAGGGGGTCCGCATGATACGATATTTCAGGATACATGAACCTCAAAATGGTCCCCGCTACACCCAGTACAACCATGACAATGGTAAAGACAATCTTCAGACGGAAAATACGGGTCAGGGTCATCTGATAATTAATCCACCAGCTGAAAAGTCCGGAAAATGCGGCGGGGAAGGTTGTCAGTGTGCCTCCGATGAAGGCGTAGAATGCCGCGTGCTCGAAAGACGGAACCTGGAAGACCAGGAACAACAGCTGCATGACGGCCGCAAACCAGAACAACCCCATCGGATAGTGGAGCGTTACCGGGTGAGGATGAAACTTGCGGTACCATTCCCGGAGCATCTCTTTCCGGTCGACTTGGACATCCGTTTCCGGTTCATCAACAAAATCGGCAACCTCTTTGCATTTTTCCAGAACCTCATCCCCGTGAGGCGCCATGGTCATAAAGTCGGAAAGGTCTTCTCCGGCATGATGTCGATTGACATGTGTGCCGTTCTTCCAGAGTCGACTGCCGGTAATGTCGTATATCTTGCCCTTATAGGCGAAATATGCGGGCCGACCCTCCTTTCCGTCGTGTTGTTTCAGCTCGTCCTTTTTCACGGTTCCTCCCGTCCCACAGTTTGGTGTGAACGATTCTGTTCTTCATTATTCGGTCATGACTACTTACTGTCAAGAGTTGATCACCGGTAACCGTCTGAAATCAGGAAACATAACTCGAAAGTAAAGATTTCATGTGACGTTTCTGTTTATCGTGAACCTCCAAGGAAAAGAGGAACTTATAATCTTTTATCTGATTGTTGTTTTGGTATTGCGGACGAGATATTTTCGTTCTACAATACGCCCACTTTTATGCACCAGGAGGACTGAGATGCTGAAGATGCTGACAAGACGTGTGGCTACAATGCAGATCGAAGGTTGTGCCAGACCGAGACGGGTGCACACCCATTTATGTGAGTATCTGGACGTTCCATACCGGGGTGAAATCCTCCTTGAAGTTGAACCGTACGTTGCTGAAGATTTACGGGAAATGGCTGCGAATGTGGAGAAATATGACGCGGAAAGCAGACGTATTGCCGGTCTGATCGCGGATGAGATTGACAAGCTCCAGGCGGAATACGACTACCTCTGGATTACGTACTGATGCCGGACAGGCGATAACCGTATTTGCCGGGGAGCCGGGGTTCTTTTCCGTATCAACATGAAGACAAGGGATACAGGGGCTATCGAATCAAAAAGAAGGACTGAGCTAGCGTTCACCCTCCGGTTCGTCAACACGGGTGTTGATCTGAAACGGTTTGTAGGCAGGGCAGAAACGGAATACACCGGTGCCCAGAGGAATGAGACCAATCAAACCCCACCAGTTCTTAAAATACCAACCAAGTCCCAGAATAATCAGTCCCGCCAGAATTCTGACAAAGCGGTCAATTCCGCCCACGTTGCATTTCATACCATCTCCTTTCACGCACCATATACCTTAACCCATTCTGAATCGCACGTGGTCCCGTGTCAAGAAGTCTGCTATGTTGATGGGAGTGCAGGTGTGGAGGATTCATGCTGAAACAGCGCCAGATCGATCTATATCTGAGACGGATCGGCTTGGAGAATCATGAACTGGAAGCGGACGCAGAATCCCTTCGTCTATTGCAGCGCCATCACATGTTGCATATCCCGTTTGAAAATCTGGACATTCAATCGGGCATTCCAATTGAACTGGAAATTGAACGGTTCTATCAGAAGGTTGTCATGCGGGGCCGTGGGGGCTTCTGTTACGAGTTGAACGGGCTGTTCGCTGCGCTCCTGCGTGCGCTGGGTTTTCAGGTTGTCCGACTTTCCGCCCGTGTCCGGAAAGAAGAGCGCCCGGACGGCTTCAGTCCGGAATATGACCATCTGGTTCTTCTGGTCAGGCTGGATAAATCATTTCTGGTGGATGTGGGCTTTGGCGATTGTTTCCTGGAACCGCTTGTATTGGATACTGAGCTCGAGCAGTCTGATCCGGCCGGCCGATTCCGTTTCCGTCATCAACCGGGTAATTTCTATCTGCTTCAGCGTGAAATTGAAGGGGAATGGCAGGATGTGTACCGGTTCTCATGTAAACCGAGAAGGTTGGGTGAATTCGCCCGCATGTGCCGGTATCATCAGACGTCTCCGCAATCGCATTTTACGAGAGGCCCGGTGTGCACCATGGCAACACCGTCGGGACGCATCACCCTTGCGGCTGACAAACTGATTCAGGTGTCAGATGGGGACCGTCAGGAAAAACCCGTAGATTCGCGGTCCGAATTCATAGAGTTGCTGGACCGGCATTTCGGGATCTGGCTGGATCCTCAGCCGAAGTAAGCGTCTACGGATTCAGTGCCCCAGGTTTGCCAGGAGGGAACCGCCGATGAACAGAAACATCATCACCGGATACAGAACCAGGAATACAATCACGACGATACCCACAAATTTCCAGAACTTCCGTTGCTTTTCCAGTACGGTTTCCATTCCCTCCTGGATCGCACCCCCCTTGAGACGGACGACGGCAGATGCAGTCTGCCACAAGTACAGGGCGGGGAAGATATAGACAACAGCCATGATGACATAGAGTATGGTCATCAGGATCAGGAGTGCGGCACCGCCCAGATCGTTGGAAAGGGTGCCTCCCAGGATGCCGGCAACCAGCATGAATGCCGAGACGATCAGCATGAATCCGACGCTGATAAATCCCATGATCGCCAGAAAACGTGCCCAGGGCCCGATTCCTTTGACCGACTGAATCATTCCGGGAGTCAGTAAGTTCTGCCGCTCGGCAGGTTCTTGAGAAATTGCATTCTGATTCATTGGAAACTCCTTTGCTTCGAATGGATATTCTACTTACCGTGTGAGCCGGTCCGATATTCGATTGGCTTCTTCTGTGATCTCCCGTTCCGCCATGTTTTGAAGGCGACCCTCCCGCACAACCACCTCACCGTTGACGATGGTGTAGGTGGTGTCGTGACGGTATCCGCAGAATAAGAGTGCGGCGAGAGGATCCGACAGGGATCCGGCGTACTGCAGGGTGTGAACGTTGAAGATGGCCAGATCGGCGGCATAGTCCGGTGCAATCTGTCCGATCCGGTCATATCCGAGCAGGGAAGCCCCACCACGGGTTGCTGCGCGGAATGCCTCTCTCGCGGTCATCCCGTCGGGACCATATTGAACACGCTGCAGGAGCATGGCATTTCGCACCTCGCCCAGCATGTCGGACGCATCGTTGGAGGCGGATCCGTCCACCGCAATTCCGACGCGCACCCCGAGATCCAGCATTTCCCGGATACGGGCAATACCGGAACCCAGACGCATGTTGGAATTGGGGCAGTGCGCAATACCGGTGCCGGTATCCGCCAGCCGTTGCAGTTCCTCGTCATTGAACCAGATTCCATGAGCATAGAAGACATTGTCTCCGAGCCATCCCCACTCTTCCATGACATCCAGTGGACGTTTACCGTACGTTTTCAGACAATACTCTTCTTCATCCGTTGTCTCACAGAGGTGGGTGTGGATCGGAACCCCTTTCTCCCGTCCGATCTCTGCTGTCTTGATCATGACGGAGGCTTCCACCGAGAACGGACTGCAGGGTGCCAGGATGATCCGTTTCATGGCAAACGGTCCGGGATCGTTGAATTCGGATATAACCCGTTCCATGTCGGCTACCACAGCTTCAGAGGACTGAACCACATGGTCGGGCGGGAGACCTCCCTGGCTCTTGCCCCGGGTCATGGAGCCGCGTGTGGGGGCAAATCGGATTCCGAGTGTCCCGGCTGCCTGGAACTGGGTTTCCATCATGTCACCGTCAAAATTGTTGGGATAAAGGTACATATGATCGGTGGTACAGGTACAGCCGGTTTTCAGCAGTTCGGCTGCACCCAGTGCGGTGGACCAGTATACGGCTTCCCGGTCCACACGGGCCCAGATCGGGTAGAGCGTGACCAGCCAGTCAAACAACTTGGCGTTCTGGGCGGTCGGCAGATTACGTGTCAACGTCTGGTACAGGTGGTGATGTGTATTGACCATGCCCGGAATGACGACATGGCGGGAGCAGTCGATGATCTCACACTTACCTCGTGTTTCCTCAGGCAGTTGAATGTCCGGCTCCATGCGGTGAATGCGGTTGTCCTTGATCCAGATGTCTACATTTCTGTGTTCGGTCATATGGTCGTCCATGGTGGCGACAAAAAAACAGTTCTTCAGCAGAATCATGGCATTCTCCCGTTCAGTTTGTGTTTGTGCCCTCATCATAGCACAGCGCCGGGAAGGAAAGGTCGGCATGATGAGTGACCCTGCAACGGTAAGGGGGACTTGCTTCCGGGGTTAAAATCCGTACAATCTATTTCAATACGAAATGCTGAATGGAGGTTCCATGTCCGAACGCGTAGATGCCCGTAATCTGGAATGCCCACAGCCGGTTGTGATGACAAAGAGGTCACTGGACGGTATGCAGGAAGGGGTTCTGACTGTTCTGGTAAGCAACGGGGCCAGTGCCGAGAATGTACGTCGGTTTGCCGAATCGCAGGGATGCACCGTGAAACTGTTCGAAAAGGAAGGGCACACAGAGGTGGAAATCGTAAAGGGATTTGCCTGTGCCGTGACCGGAGAGTCGGAAGCACCTGCAGATGATTCAAGAGCCGCCGGCCGGGGCGCGATTATCTATGTCACCTCGGATCATGTGGGCCCGGATGTGGAGCTGGGAAATCATCTGCTTAAGGTTTTCATACGGAACATGCTGGAAGTGGCCCGGGCGGACCTTCCGAAAAAGATCATTTTTGTGAACCAGGGGGCGAAAGTTCCCTGCCTATGGGACGAGACGATTGAAGATCTGAAATCACTGGAAGAGCTTGGCGTCGAAGTCCTGACCTGTGGCGTCTGCCTGAAGCACTATGACCTGATGGAACAGCTGCAGGTCGGGCAGGTGGGGAATGCATTCGATACGGTTCAGGTCTTCCTGGGTGGCGACAAAGTGGTGAGTATCTGCTGAGGATTCCCTGGATTTACGTCAGGGTTCGAGTTCGTATTTCTTCACCTTTGAGATCAGATTGACACGGGAAATTCCCAGGATTTTTGAGGCTAGTGTCTTGTTGTGGTTGGTGTGGGCCAGGACACGGGCGATATGCTCTTTCTCGACTTCCTGAAGCGATTTCATGGCTATTGCACCCTCCGCACCTTCCGGCAGCGGCCTTGAGTTTTCGAGAAAATAGGACGGGAGCGATGACTTACGCAGCTCTTTGCCCGATTCCACCACGATTGCGCTGTTGACGATGTTCATCAGTTCCCGGATGTTTCCCGGATAGGCATACCCTTTGAGCAGGTTCATTACGGAATCGGAAATTCCCTTGATGTCCTTTTCATACCGTTTCTTGTACTGATCAAAGAAATGGTTGGCGAGGAGAGGAATATCTTCCGGCCGTTGCCGCAGGGGCGGCAGATGAATCGCGTTGATGTTCAACCGGAAGAAAAGGTCTTTCCGGAAGTTGCCCCGCTTGATCTCCTGAAAGAGGTCCTTGTTGGTTGCGGCGATGATGCGAACGTCCATTTTGACATTCTGGGTTGATCCCAGCCGGTAAAATTCTTCCTCCTGCAGTACGCGGAGCAGTTTTACCTGGATGGGCAGGGAGAGCTCCCCGATTTCATCCAGGAACAGGGTGCCCCCGTTTGCTTCTTCCAGGAATCCTTTCTTGTCGGAAACCGCGCCGGTGAAGGAGCCCTTCTGGTGTCCGAAAAACTCGGATGTAAACAGTTCGTCGGCAAAAGCTCCTGCATTCACCGCGATAAAATTCTTGTCTGAGCGTTTGCTGATGTCATGGATGGCCCGTGCAATCAGTTCCTTTCCGGCTCCACTTTCCCCCCAGATCAGGATGCTGTTGTCGGTTCGAGCGAACTTTTCCACGTGGTGGAAAATCTGGAGCATCTCCTTGTTCTGGGTGAGAATACCCGAAAACGCCTCCGGATGTGCCAGTTCATCCAGTGTAAAGGGCTTCGGTTCTTCCTTCTCTGTGCGGGAGAGTTTCTGCATCCGGGTACCGGATTCCAGGACCTCCATCAGTTTTTCTTCCTCGACCGGTTTCAGCAGATAGTCGGAGATACCCAGCTTCATGGCCTTGATGGCCATATCAATGTCCTCTACACCGGTTAGAACCACAGTGAAGATATCAATCTGATTCTTGTGAATGAACTGGAGGATGTCCATTCCGGAGACATCGGGCATGTCCATATCCAGCAGCAGGATGTCATACTCATTTTGGGTCAGTGTGTCAAAAGCACGGGTGCTGTCCTGCAGGACCTCCACTTCGAATTTCTCTGTCTGCAACAGAAAAATGCGCATGAAATTCAGGATGGCTCTATCGTCGTCAATTACCAGTACGCGGGTCATCTTTCTGATGTCCTTTCACCGGAATCCGAATGGTGAAGGTCGTGCCTTCTCCGGGTTTTGATTCGACCCCAATGGTTCCTTTGTGGTCTTCAATAATACCGTACAGGATGGACAAGCCCAGTCCGGTTCCGCCCTTGTTGCGCTTTGTGGTGAAGAACGGATCGAAAATGTGCTTGCGTGTTTTTTCGTCCATTCCCATGCCGTTGTCACTTACCCGCAAAATAACATGATCGTTTTCTTTGTCAAACCGGGTTTCAATCCGGACCAGCCCCTGGCCGTTCTCAATGGCCTGAGCGGCGTTGGTCAGGAGGTTCATACAAACCTGTTCCATCTTCTGGCGGTTTCCCTTGAACCGGGGCAGATTGTTGTCCAGATCAATCTGGACATGCGCCACCTTCTTGATTTCTTTCTGCGTAATGCGAAGATCGTTCCGGATCAGTTCATTCAGATCCACATCGTCGGTCGGCAGTCCGTCGTCTTTCTTCGCAAAGTTCCGCAGACCCAGCACAATCTTGTTGATCCTGTCCGTACCGTGGTCCATATCTTCAATCAACTGGGGGATATGCTCCCGGAATACGGGATAGTTCAGCCGGGCGATCTTGAGCGGACCTTCGGTTTCGTTCAGCTTGTCGAGATAGGGGAAAATGTCGTCAAAGGCCTCACGGATGATCTTTACATTTCCCCGAATGAATGTGTTCGGATTGTTGATTTCGTGAGCAACACCGGCCACCAGTTTTCCGATAGAGGCCAGCTTGTAGGACTGGAAAAGCTGGGCTTCCATCTGTTTTTCGCGGGTCACATCGCTGCAGGTTTCCACGACACGATCCACTTCCCCTTTGTCGTTGAGGATGGGGAAGGCCCGGATTACATAATGGTTGTCGTCAATCTTCAGATCACGGCTTTCCGGCTCTCCGGTTTCGAATACTTTACATGCGGCGCAGTTGTCACAACGCCGGTCAAATCCAAAGAGTTCTTTGTAGCAGTAAGCGCCGGGACCGATTTCCTCACGGTTGGACCGGATGACCTTGTAGTCGGCGTCAATTACAATCAGCTGGTCGGTGATGGCTTCCAGCACCGCCTGGAGTTTTTTCCGGGCTTCGCCACACTCTTCGGTCAGTTCAAGGAGTTTGCGGTTCTTGGCCATCATCACCTTCTGCTGTTTTTCGAGGCGGCGCACATGCTTCTGCCGTTCAAGACGAATGGCCATCAGGCGGGAAATTTCCCGCAGGAGCATATGTTCTTCTTCCAGAAAATCTGCGGGCTGATGGTAGAACACCAGGATTCGACCAACTTTCTTGCCCCCGACGGTGATGACTTCTTCCAGGACATTATCCACAGTTTCCGGCTCACTCTCCTGATCGCCAAACAGGCGCCTGGGGCTTACTTCGATGCGTACGGATGTGAATTCCGGGTACTGGAATCCGTCCACCAGGTGTTGGATACAACTGTCAAATGCCGTATCGATGTCGTGGGATGCACGGAGTTCATTGCTGATATTGTACAGGCATTCCAGTTCCTTGACCCGTTCCTGAAGAGCATGACGGGTTGCGTTGCGACGTTCCATCTCACTGCTGGTTGAGATAATGACCTGGCCGGTCTTCGGGTCTTTGGCAGGAAACACATAGAGGGCTTCCTGGATACTCTCCAGGGCAATACAAACGGTACGCCGGTCGCGGCGTACCGTCTCAATTGCACTCATCAGGGCTTCCCGGTCCGATGTGGACCGGAAGCAACTGCACACGTCCGTTCCCAGGCTTTCCCCGTGAGGACACAGAACACTCTGAATCCCCGCGCCTGCATGCAGAACGGCGTTGTTTCGGTCCAGAATCAGGATGCTCTCGATGGCGTCCAACGTGGCGCTGACATCGACGGGCCTGTTCATGGTACCTCCCCCCTGTCAGAGTCGAAGGAGATTTCGGATCCGGTTCCGATAAAACTCCTCTGAATACAGTATAGTCGGTTTTTCCGGATTCACCGTGCTGATCTGTGTCTGGAAAATGGAGAATCCGGGCTTCCCGGTCGGTGTGAAGTATCCCGTATTATCAAAATCGGGTTTTCCGCCGCCGTTTACATAGAACCGATTTACAGTCCGGATTTCTCTGTCGAGGGCGGCGGCGTCGCCATACTGGAAGCCGTTGCTCAGTTTTTCTCCAATTCCGGCAATGAGTCGCCAGTTCTTCATTCCGGTTTTCGGCGGTTTGATCTGCTGTACCGTCTGTACGCGCCGGTCGCAGGTCGTAAAGGTGCCGTCCTGCTCCATGTAGGTTGCCGCGGGCAGAATGACGTCCGCTTCACCGGCGGTATGGGTGCGGAAGATATCGCTCAGCATGACAAATTCCACATGATCGAAGTAGCGGCTGTTTTCCGCAATGGCCAGCGGGTCTTCTCCAAAGATCAACATGGCCTTGATATCCCCGTTCAGGATTCGTCCTTTCAGATCAACCGGTTTGAACATTTTCAGGTCGGCGTCCCATGCCTTTGCAATCCGTCCCTGTTCTTCCAGCTCGTGGAATTTCACAAAGCCGGGTAGATAGTCGGGGGATACACCCATTTCAGCCAGTCCGGTGCTGTTGGCAAAATCCCGTGTCACGATCAGTCCGTTACCCTCTCTGGACAACCGGTTGGAAGCCACCAGGAAATTGGTGATTGCCTGCAGATCATTGCGGGACTTGTCTTTCCAGGAATCCAGGTTGTACACGAATACGATGTTCTGATCCGGATCGGTCAACAGACTGAGGAATTTTTCATATTTGTCGGCGGTGATTCCCGTTGCGACCGATACGTCGCTTCGGGTGAAGGGTTCCACCATCTGTTCCAGTTCGGCGAAATGCTCAACATGTCCGGCCAGATATTCGCGGTCGATACGGTTGCTTTTCAGTAGTTCCCGTACCAGCCCGTTGATCAGTGTAGTGCTGGTTCCCTTCTTGTTATCCACCCACAGGTCAGCGGATTTGGTCAGCTTGATCTCGGAAGAACTGAGCAGTACAAACTTGGCTCCCCGTTTCTGTGCCTTCTTGATCTTCAGTTCGGTCAGCAGGTTCTCTTCCTGCGCGTTGGCGTTGACGGCGACAATGACGTCTGCCTTTGCAATGTCATCAGTATCGGCCGTTGAGCCAGTCATGCCGATGGCATCGTCCAGGCAATTCAGTTCCAGTCCGTAAAGCAGATTGGAGAAGCTGTCCACATTGTTTGTCTTGATGCCGACGCGGGCCAGTTTCTGTAGAAGATACAGTTCCTCATTGGACATTTTGGGCGATCCGAATACCGCAACCGAATCGGGACCATACTGGTCCACCACGGCCTTGATCCGGTCCACCGTGGTTTGAATAGCCGTGTCCCAGTCCGCTTCAACCAGCTTGCGGTCCTTGCGGATCATCGGGCTCAGCATCCGTTCCTTGCCCATGAGGAAACGGTGGCCGAAGCGGCCTTTGGCACAGAGATAGCCCTCATTGTGGGACTGGATGACGGACGGTTCCGAATTGCTTACATGGAAGATTTCACCGTCGATCATCTTGAAGTTCAGTTTGCATCCCAATGAACAGAAATTACATACGGACTCATAGTTGTCTTTTTCCAGTGTCCCCAGTACCTTGTGAGGGAAATGCTCTGCGATGGCACCGGTGGGGCATACGTCAATGCAGTTGCCGCAGCTGATACAGTTGGTTTCCAGAAGGGGCCGTTCCATTGCGGGTTTTACCACGGCCTTGAACCCGCGGTTCACGAAGCCCAGGGCCGAGACGTCCAGCATTTCCGAGCAGGTCCTCACACACTTGCCGCAATTGATGCACTTGTTGGGGTCCAGAACGATGAACGGGTGATCCTCATCCACCTTATACCGTTTCACTTCGCCGATGAAATCGGTAATGTCAATCTGGAAGCGGTCGGCATATTTGCGCAGGGCACAGTCATAATAGACCGAACACCCGCATTCGAGACAGCGTTCCGTTTCGTGGAGCGACTGTTCTTCCGAGAAGCCCAGCTCCACTTCATCAAATGTGCCGATCCGTTCCGTTGCATCCAGTTCGGGCATATGCTCACGGGGATCCTTCTCGATGCAGGCGAATTCCCCTTCGGGGATGTCATCGAACCGGTGCTTGAAGCTGTAGAACTTGAAATCCTGGGGTTCAGCCTTGCCGGTGTTCAGGTAGGAATGAATGGAATCTGCGGCCTGACGTCCCTGTGCGATAGACAGGATTGCCGTGTAGGGCCCTGTAACGGCGTCCCCGCCGGCAAACACGCCCGGTACGGAGGTTTCGAGCGTTTCCTCATTAACCGTGATGGTGCCCCATTTCTCCAGGTGAACATCTTCCGAGTCCGTTACAAATGAGGTATCCACAGCCTGACCGATGGCGCCGATCAGGAAATCCACCTCCATGGTGAATTCCGAGCCTTCGATGGGCACCGGACGGGGTCGTTCACCCGGTTTGCCTTCCTTGAGTTCCATGCGGATGCACTCAATGGCCTTCAACCGGTTTCCGTCCCGTACGATCTTCGTGGGCAGGGTCAGAAATTCAAACTGGATTCCCTCTTCCCGTGCCGCTTCAATTTCCGCTTCATGTGCGGGCATTTCCTTCACGCTGCGGCGATAGACGATAACGACCTTGTCCGCTTTGCACCGAAGCGCCGTTCGGGCCGCGTCAATCGCGGTATTCCCGCCGCCGACGATGGCTACGGTACCCTTCATTTCGGGTAAATCACCCATCTGGACGTCACGCAGAAAATCGATGCCTTTGATGACGCCCTCGGTATCGTCTTCATGTTCCAGTCGCATGGTGGAGGCGGTATGGGCACCCACCGAGAGGTAAATGGTGTCGTAACCGTCTTTCTTGAGGCTTTCCACTGTGAAGTCTTTGCCCATTTCGATGCCGGTCTTCACCGTTACGCCCATGTCTGTGATCCATTTGATTTCATCATCCAGCACTGCTTTGGGCAGGCGGTATTCCGGAATCCCATAGCGGAGCATGCCACCCAGTTCAGGCAGCTTTTCCAGGATGGTGACGTCGTGACCTTCCTTGGCCAGATAATACGAACAGGTAAGCCCGGATGGCCCACCGCCCACGACGGCGATTTTCTTGCCGGTGGCAGGTTTCCGTTCCGGTGTCCATTTCTCATCCGCATCCAGGTCCGCCACGAAACGTTTCAGGAAGTTGATGGCGACCGACTCTTCCACGCATGCCCGACGGCAGGCATCTTCGCAGTTGCGAACACAGACCCGGCCGATGGACAGCGGCATGGGGTTCCGCTCTTTTACCAGTGCCAGGGCTTCCTTGTACTTGCCCATTGAAATCAGTGCGATGTAACCCTGAGCGTCCACGTGAGCCGGACAATTGTCGATGCACGGTCCGATGCAGTCCGCATAATGGTTGGAGAGCAGCAGTTCCAGCGCGGTCTTGCGGGAGCTCTTAATCCGGTCGTTGTCCGTTGTGATGACCATTCCGTCCGTTACCTTCGTTGCACAGGAGGGCAGCAGCCGGTTCATGCCTTCCACCTCCACCACGCAGAGGAAACAGGAACCGAACGGTTCGATGCGATCATCGTGGCACAGTGTGGGGATATCATCCAGGTTGTGCTCCCGGACCACTTCCAGGATGGTCTTGTCCGGGGTCGTCTGAATCTCTTGTCCGTTTATATTAACTTTGATCATGTTCATGATTGGATCTCCCGGTCTACAGTTTCTCGACTGCGTCGAATCGGCAAACGTCAAAACACATGCCGCATTTGATGCAGGCTTCCTGGTCAATGAGATGCGGTTCCTTGACATTGCCGCTGATCGCGTCTACCGGACATTTCCGGGCACAGGCCGTACATCCGGTGCACTTATCTTCGATCACACGGTAGGTCAGCAGCGAAACACAGCTGTGGGCCGGACACCGTTTCTCTTTGATATGGGCCTCATATTCTTCCCTGAAATACTTCAGGGTGGTGAGGACCGGGTTCGGTGCCGTCTGTCCCAGTCCGCAGAGTGATGCGGACTTGATCTTGTCGGCGAGGTCTTCCAGGAGTTCGATGTCCCCTTCTTTCCCTTCACCCATGGTGATCCGTTCCAGGATTTCCAGCATCCGTTTGGTGCCGATCCTGCAGAACGTACACTTGCCGCACGATTCATTCTGGGTGAACGTGAGGAAGAACTTGGCAATGTCCACCATGCAGGTGGTCTCGTCCAATACGATCATACCGCCCGAGCCCATGATGGCGCCGGTCTTGTTGATCTCGTCAAAATCGATCCTGATGTCACTCATGCTGGCCGGAATACAGCCGCCGGACGGGCCGCCCATCTGGACCGCCTTGAATTCCTTGTCATGTTTGATGCCGCCGCCCACGTCGAAGACCACCTCTTTGATGGTCATGCCCATGGGGACTTCTGCAAGACCGCTTTTGCGGATTTTGCCCGCCAGCGCAAATACCTTGGTCCCCTTGGACTTTTCCGTTCCGTATTGGGCGTACGCTTCCGCGCCGTTCAGGATGATCCAGGGGACGTTCGCGTATGTTTCCACGTTGTTGATGTTGGTGGGTTTATCCCACAGGCCCTTGTTGGCGGGGAAGGGGGGTCGGATCCGGGGAACCCCGCGTTTTCCTTCAATGGATGCAATCAGGGCCGTTTCTTCACCGCATACGAACGCGCCGGCCCCTTCCTTGATCTTGATCCGGAAACTGAAATCGGTTCCAAACAGGTTGTCTCCCAATAGGTTCTTTTCCTCACACTGCTGAATGGCCAGTTTCAGTCGTCTGATGGCCAGGGGATATTCTGCACGTGCGTAAATGTAACCTTCATCGGCGCCAATCGCGTAGCCGGCAATCATCATACCTTCCAGGACGGAGTGGGGATCTCCCTCGAGGATACTGCGGTCCATGAAAGCACCGGGGTCGCCTTCGTCGGCGTTGCAGATGATGTATTTCTTTTCATTGTCCGCCTGGCGGGCAAACCGCCACTTGAGGCCGGTCGGAAACCCACCGCCGCCGCGGCCCCGCAGACCGGACTGAAAGACGGTATCAATGACGTCCTGATGATTCATCGTGGTGATGGCTTTTTCTGCACCTTTGTAGCCGTCACGGGCGATATATTCATCAATTGAACTGGGGTCGATAATGCCGCAGTTGCGAAGTACTATCCGTTCCTGTCTGTCGAAAAACGGATCCACTTCTGCAGCGGCTTCGCCTTTGACGATCCAGTCCGTAATCGGTTCATTGCCTACCAGGTGCTTGTCGACGATTTCTGTTACCCGCTCGGGTGTAACCTTTGCGTAAAGATAGCTTTGGGCGTCATCAACGAGTTCAACCAGAACCTCGTCATAACACATGCCCATGCAGCCGGTTTCCTTGAGCGGGATGTCCAGCTGACGGTCTTTCAGTTCCTGCTGCAGTGCAGCAAAAACGGCACGACCACCGGCCGAAATACCGCAGGTCCCGAGACCCACTTTGATTGCCTTCATGATTTCTCCCCTTTTGAAAACTCCGTCCACCCCGAGACAGAGTGAATTTGATACGCGGTTGATAGCGGAGACAGGTCAGTATGGATATTCAGTCGATCAATTCTATTCCGCATTCAGATACCGGAACCGCTCAGCGGTTCTTGTATTCCCGTATAATCTTACGGACTTTGTCCGGTGTCAGGCTCCCGTGTGTGTCATCATTGATCATGATCACGGGCGCCAGGGAACAGCAGCCGATGCACGCGACCGACTGAAGGGAAAAATAGCCGTCTTCCGTCGTCTCATCCACCGAGATGCCCAGTTCATTCTGAAGTGCCTTCAGAACGTCTTTCGCACCATTGACGTGGCATGCGGTTCCTTCACAGATCTTGATCACGTATTTCCCCAGTGGTTTGAGGCGGAACTGGGAGTAAAACGTGATGACACCATAGATATCGGCGGCGGGAATATTCACCACCTCACTGATATAGTGAATCGCCTTTTCCGGGATATATCCGTATGTATCCTGGGCAGACTGCAGTAACGGGATCAACGCACCTTTGATCTTTCTCTTGTTGATCAGATCAACTTTGAAGTCTTCAACCGACTTCTCTTCAAGGCCGATCGGTCCTTTTTCCGGCATGGGTTTGAACTCCTTTGGTAACCAGATACTCTCTGTCCAATACGGTTTCATTATAGAGGCAACATGCGTGGGATGGAACCCCGGATACAACAAAAACCGGGGTGCGAAACACCCCGGTTCAAAAAACGTTGGAATTGATGGTTTGGTTACATGCCCATCAGGTTGACAACCGGGTATTCCTTCACCCGGAGAACACCGTCCAGCGTGGTGACTTCCTGCTCGATGAACTTGTCAATGTCGCTGTAGAAGCGGCCGTGGAGGAAGACCACCAGGTTGTAGGTACCGGCGGTGTAATCACAGTAGACCACGTTCTCGTTCAGGCGGAGGGTGGGGTATACGCGATCCAGCTTTTCCTTTTCCACTTCAAGCAGCAGGTAGGAGCAGACCAGGTTGGACATTTCACGGGCATTCACGTCTTCATTATCACCGGCCAGTGCACTTTCTGCAGACTGGATCACATCGTTGATGGAGTCATCCAGGATGGGCTGTTCCAGATGAAGCGTCTCGACCGAGAGGACACCGTTCAGCGTCTTGACCTGGTTTTCCACCATGTCTTCCAGTTCTGCACGGGTGTCGGCCTGGACCAGCATGAATACATCGTATTCTCCCTTGGTGGCATCACAATACAGGACGTTTTCCATATAGTAGAGTTTCCGGTAGGTCGCAAAGAAGTCCTTGGATTCATCCAGTTTCAGGAGCAGATAAGCGGACTCGGATGTTTTCGGTTCGGTTACAGGCTGAGTCGCCACTTCCTGAACAGGGGCCACGTTGGCCATGATGGATTCAAACTGATCGGCCAGCTGATCGGAAGTCAGGGGCTTTTCCAGCAGCGCCTGAACCTTGAGGTCACGAATTTCACCGGGGTTGAGTTTGTCGGCATAACCGGTGATCAGGAATACCGGAATTTCCGGATATTTAAAGTTGATGATGCGCGCCAGTTTGGTCCCCTGGATATCGGGCAGCTGGATGTCCAGTACGATGGCTTCGGGCATTGCATTGTTCTTGGCCAGGAGATCCAGTTTCATCAGGGCGTTCACACCATTTTCAACCGGTTCGGTTTCGTATCCGCGCTGAGCCAGTCCCAGAGAAAGGGTCCGGCGGATGGATGATTCGTCGTCTACCAGTAAAACTCTTTTTTGAATGTTCATGTCGTTTCCTCCCAAAATTAAATTCGCTGACATGGACCCTATAATGCAAAGCGGATGCCAACTTTTACAAGGGTATAAAAATCAGTAAGATAAGTATGTTTGGTGTTCAGGGAGGGGTGTAACAGAACCGTACAGCGGCCTCGGTAAGACACCTAAGTATAAGAAATAAAAAAAGAAAGCGTGCCGTTAAAATATTTAGCAGCACACGGCAAGTCGTAACCTACAGATCTCCAAGGGGAAACGAGTCGGGGAAAACTGACGTTAAGAAATTTAACACTCCGTCGGTTGTTGGGACGTGCTGAACAGGTGTGTGGTCACAGCCGATGGTATCGGTTCAGGACAAGGGTTTTGCGGGCCAATGGGTAGGACGCACACAACCGGAACTGCGATTCGTCAACCAGGGCGGGAAGCCCACCGGTTTTCAGATAGGAACGGAAATTCCGGTGATGGTCTGTTCCCGCCAGCTTCTCGATGGTTTGAATGATCATTCGGGTAACTATTCCAGAATCCGCGGTAAGGTGATAGTCCACCACCA
>DAINNF010000019.1:0-26696 GCA_036736005.1 Acidobacteriota bacterium | reverse complement strand
ACACAAGGGCAACATCATGAAGTTCACCGAGGGCGGTTTCCGTGACTGGGGGTACCAGGTTGCCGCCGAACCGGAATTCCGGGCAAAAGTGGTGACCCAGCGGGAAGCCTGGGCACTGGACAACCAGGAACAGAACCCCGGCCTGACACTGGAACAAAATGCCCGGATGATCGAACCCTGGTTCGGTCAGCTGGACGAAAAGAAACAGCAGAGCATTCTGGATGAAGTCAAATCCACGCTGGAACTGTGGGAAACCCACGGGAACGGCAAGTGGAAAAATATGGTTCTGATCAAAGACTCCATTGCCGATATTACGTTGCAGCAGGTGCTGACACGTCCCGCGGAATTTGATGTCATTGCCACCATGAACCTGAACGGCGACTACCTTTCCGATGCGCTCGCAGCTCAGGTGGGCGGCATCGGTATCGCGCCCGGCGCCAATATCAACTATGAGACCGGGCATGCGATTTTCGAGGCGACGCACGGTACGGCTCCCAAATATGCAAATCAGGACAAGGTGAATCCCAGTTCCCTGATCCTGTCATCCCTCATGATGCTGGAATATATGGGCTGGCAGGAAGCGGCGGATCTGCTTCAAAAAGGTATTGACCGTGCGATCGCGGCCAAGACCGTTACCTATGATTTCCATCGACTGATGGACGGTGCGACCCTGGTGAAGTGCTCCGAGTTCGGAGACCGGATTATTGCCAACATGTAACCGTTTGCTTGAAAGGAGAGCGTTATGGGCAGAAAAAAGATTGCACTGATTGGTGCAGGTCAGATCGGTGGAACCATGGCGCACCTGGTTGCCAAAAGAGAACTGGGTGATGTGGTACTGGTGGATATCGTGGAAGGGATGCCCCAGGGCAAGGCCCTGGACCTCTACGAGGGAACACCGGTGATGAATGCCGACTGCAAACTGGTCGGAACCAATGATTATGCGGATATGCAGGGTGCGGATGTCTGCATCGTGACCGCCGGGGTACCCCGGAAGCCGGGCATGAGCCGGGACGATCTGCTGGAAGTGAACAAGAAGATCATGGAATCCGTGGCACCCAACATCAAGAAATATGCGCCGGACGCGTTTGTCATTGTGGTGGCCAATCCGCTGGATATCATGGTCCATCTGATGAAGAAAATCACCGGTTTCCCGAAGGAACGGGTGGTGGGCATGGCAGGTATGCTGGATTCATCGCGCTTCAGTTCCTTCATCTCTATGGAAACCGGCCTTTCGGTGAAAGATATTACGACCATCGTGCTGGGTGGACATGGCGACTCTATGGTTCCCATGCCCCGGTATGCCAATATCAACGGTGTTCCCATCAGTCATTTCCTGTCCCAGGAAAAGATCGATGCGATCGTGGCACGGACCCGCAAAGCGGGCGGCGAAATCGTCGGCCTGCTGAAAACCGGATCCGCCTTCTATTCCCCGGCGGAAGCGGCGGTGGAGATGGCGGCCTGCTACCTGCATGATTCCAAGCGTCTGCTGCCCTGCGCGGCATACCTGGACGGTGAGTACGGCGTTACCGGATTCTTCATCGGGGTTCCGGTTGTGATCGGTGCCGGCGGTGTGGAAAAGGTGATCGAACTGGATCTGAATGCGGAAGAAAAAGAAATGTTTGCGCATTCGGTGGACCATGTGAAGAAACTGATCGGCGAACTGGAGGCCATGTCCTGACGGTTCAGTCATAACGATCAAGGGGGGAAAATGGAAGCTGTGAAGGACAACTCTTTCTTCAACCGCAGGGTGCATTCCCTGCTGGGGGTGATTCCGGTGGGATTGTTCCTGCTGGAACACTTCTTCACCAACTCGTTCGCGTTGAAAGGTGCGCAGTCATACAACGACAAGATCGCGTTTTTCGAATCGCTGCCCTACCTGCTGGCCATCGAAGTGCTGTTTATTTTCATACCGATTCTGTTTCACGGGATCTATGGCCTTTATATCGTGTATACCGGCCAGGCCAACCAGCTCAAATACGGGTATTTCCGTAACTGGATGTACATGGTTCAGCGGGTGACGGGCGTTATCCTGATTTTTTACATCGGGTGGCATGTCTGGACCACGCGGCTTTCCCATCTGCTGTTCGGCACCGAGGTGTCCTACCAGCTGATTCAGAACATGATCACAAATCCCCTGATTCTGATATGGATGGGATTGGGGATTGTGGCCGCATCCTTTCATTTCGCCAACGGTCTGTGGAGTTTCTGCATCGTGTGGGGCATCACCATCGGGCCGAAGGCACAGAATCGAATGGGATGGTTTGCCATGGGATTGTGGGTAGTCTTGTCAGCCGTCGGGCTCAATGCCCTTCGTGCATTCATGGGTTGAAGAGGAGGTAACTCTTGTCGAAAGCGAAACGGATTATCGTTGTCGGAGGTGGCCTTGGCGGTCTCTGGGCGACGCTGCGGATTGCGGAAGCTGGACACGATGTTGACCTGTTCAGCCTGTTTGAAGTAAAACGGTCCCACTCGGCCTGTGCCCAGGGCGGAATCAACGCGGTGATGGACACCAAGGGGCATAGAGACTCGGTATGGCAGCATATCGTGGACACCATCAAGGGTGGCGGCTATCTGGCGGACCAGCCCCCCATCAAAACCATGTGCGAAGAAGCGCCCGGCCTGATCCGTGCCTTTGAACGGATGGGCGTGACGTTTTCCCGGACACCGGAAGGTATTATGGATCTGCGGCTGTTCGGAGGCGTGAAGAACAAACGGACCTGCTTTGCCGGTGCCAGTTCGGGACAACAGCTGTTATACGGAGTGGACGAACAGGTCCGCCGGTATGAAGACCTGGGCAAGGTCAAAAAGTATGAATGGTGGGAATTCCTGAGCGTTGTTCAGGATGAAAACGGTGTGTGCCGTGGTATCAGCGCCATGGACCTGCGGACCATGAAAGTGGACACGTTCAAGGCGGATGCCGTGGTGCTGGCCACCGGCGGACTGGGCCTGGTATTCGGCCGGTCCACCAATTCCACCAATTCCACCGGCGCGGCGGCCAGCCGGGTATACCAGCAGGGTGCCAAGTTTATCAATGGAGAGTTTATCCAGTTCCATCCCACCGGTATGCCGGGGGATGACAAGAACCGGCTTATGACGGAGGCGGCCCGTGGAGAAGGCGGCCGGGTCTGGGTACCCAAAGACCCCAATGACAAACGGGACCCGATGGAGATTCCGGAAAGTGACCGGTTCTATTTCCTGGAAGAATGGTATCCGGCCTACGGCAACACCGTGCCCCGTGACGTGGCGGCCCGTTCCATCTGGAAGGTGGTCAAGCATATGGGCATGGGAATCCGGGGTGAAGACCGGGTTTATCTGGATCTGACCCATCTGCCCCGTGACTTTGTTGAACGGAGACTGGGTGCGATTCTGGATATCTACCAGACCTTCTCCGGTCAGCATCCCTGCGACACGCCGATGGAAATCTTCCCGGCCGTCCACTATTCCATGGGCGGACTGTGGGTGGACTGGGAAAAAGACGAGGAAAACGGGGGCATGAAATACAAGAGTCCCCGGAACCATCAGACCAGTATCCCCGGATTGTTTGCCTGCGGTGAATGCGATGGCGCCTATCACGGTTCCAATCGGCTGGGAGCCAATTCGCTGCTCAGCGCGTCCTTCAGCGGCAGGGTGGCCGGTGAGGCGGCCGCGTCCTATGCGGCAGGCCTGGACCGGCATGTGGAAGACCTGTCCGATGCGCTGTATGACAGTGAGAAACGGCGTCAGCAGGAAATCAACGATACCCTGATACACGCGGACGGTTCGGAGAATCCCTTTACCCTGCACAAGGAGCTGGGCGAACTGATGACCGCCAAGGTGGGTGTGGAGCGGGACAATGCCACGCTTGACGAAGCGATTGCGGGGTTGAAGGAACTGGAAGAGCGTTCCCGGAACATCAACATGAGCGATAAACGGACCTGGTCCAACCAGGCGCTTCCCTACGCACGCCAGGTGCAGGATATGATCAAATTGGGTCAGGTCATTGCCACCGGGGCGCGGAAACGGGACGAATTCCGTGGTTCGCATTACAAACCGGAATTTGAAATCAAGATTCCGGAAGGGAAATTCCCGGGTGACCCCGAATGGGACGACTATGTGGCCAGATGGAAGGCCAACAACGAAAAGTGGTTGAAACATACGGTGGCCAGCTATACGGAAGACGGACCCGAAATCACGTACGAAGACGTGGACACTTCAGTGTTCCCGCCTGAGAAACCACGGGATTACCGGTGAGGGAGGACGAAACGATGACTGATACCATCCATTTCAAGATCAAACGTCAGGATGGCCCCGACAAAGCGTCTTACTGGCAGGAATTCAAGATTCCCTACAAGCCGGGGCATAACGTGGTGTCCGCACTCATGGTGATCCGGGAAAACCCCGTTACCGTTGACGGCAAAGAGGTGGAACCGGTTATCTGGGAATGCAACTGCATGGAAGAAGTGTGCGGTGCGTGTACCATGATTGTCAACGGCGACGTGCGGCAATCATGTTCAGCTCTGGTGGACGATCTGAAACAACCGATTGTACTGGAACCCCTGACAAAATTCCCGATTGTGCGGGACCTGATGGTGGACCGTTCCCGGATGTTTGAGAACCTGAAGAAGACCAAAGCCTGGATTGACCTGGACGGCAGTTGGGATATCCACGTGGGATCCCCGCGGATTTCCCAGGAAGAATGGGAAATGAACTATATCTTCAGCCGCTGCATGACCTGTGGATGCTGTCTGGAGGTCTGTCCCCAGTTTGCTCTGGACAATGATTTTGTGGGTGCTCAGGTGATCGGGCAGGTTCGCAACATGAACAGCCATCCCACCGGCAAGTACAAATCGGAGGGACGGCTCAAGGCGCTCATGCAGAAGGGCGGCATTATGGATTGCGGTAACGCCCAGAACTGCGTGGAGGTCTGTCCGAAGGAAATTCCGCTTACCACCGGTATTGCGGAGGTGGGGAGGCAGACCACGTCTCAGATTATCAAGGACCTGTTCAAGAAATAACGGACAGGATAACGGGAAAGAAACAGAACGGGCGGGCTGAAAGGCCCGCCCGTTTCTTTGGTCGGTTTTCCTGGCAATACCTCATTCGGGCAGTTGCATCAGATAGAAAGTGTAACCGAAATGATCCCGGTAGGTTTCGTACAGTTCGATTTCCGCTTCAGCTTCCCGGAGCACCTGTTCCGCTTCCGGATCGTCCGGATGCCGTTTCTTCAAGCGTTCCATTGCATCCCGCATGGGGACATAGTAATGGTCCGTCCAGCAGGTATCGGGCAGACGGACAACATCCAGGACACGGTATCCGGCGTTTTCAATCCGCTTCCGGTTCTCGTCTTCGGTGGTGATCTGTGGATACTCCCGGTTCCAGAACGCCTGCAGATCTTCCGGCCGGTCATCGGTAAACCAGGTAATTTCGGAAACCGCCATACAGCCGGCCGGTTTCAGGAATCGTTTCCATGCGGCCAGTCCTTCCTGAAACCCCATGATATAGATGGCTCCCTCCGACCAGATCAGGTCGGCACAGGCATCGGGAAAGGGCATATCATCCATGGATCCGGCGAGGGTTCGCACCCGTCCATTGACGGCTGCGTTGGCAATGCGGCGGTTCAGGATGGCCAATGCGTCCCGGTCATTGTCCAGTGCGGTGATGCAGGCAAGTGGATTGTGTCGGGCCAGTGACAGAGTAGCCGCACCGGTTCCGCATCCTACCTCGAGGATACAGTGATTTTCCGGCAGCATGGGTTTCAGTTGATCATATATGGCGGTGGTCACTTCGTCGCACCCGGGTCCCTGACGGGGCATGTCATGGAACAACTCGTAAAACAGCTCGTTCATCCGGGCTTCTCCATCTGATTCAGATTGTGCTTAGGGTCAGGTGAATATCGGATTCCGGATCCGTACCAGCGCATAATCCATTCCCGCCTCCAGTGCACGTTCGACTTTCTGATGCAGCGGTTCTTCCGGCAGGGCACCCATGGACAGATCGTCCGTGACGATGGTGCCCGAATGGAAGGAACGGATTCGGTCGGTAAGGTTTCGTGAATAGGTGGAAATGAGCGGGTATCCGGCAATCCTTACGTGGGCGCACATGATCCAGCGGTCGGGGGCCGCCAGTTGTTGGAAAGGATGTTCATCTTCGGAATCAATTCCCGGCAGATCGGGCAGTCCGAAGTGACTGTCCGGTGCGGTAGGGCCCAGTCCCGGATAGTGTTTGATACAGCCGGTTACGCCGGTGGATTCCAGACCGGACAGATAGCGGCGGGCGTTCTCGACTACCGTACGGGGATCGGCACCCAGGTAGCGTCCATCCAGACCGTTTCCCCGGTTTCCCCGGTCCAGGTCTACAACGGGAGCGAAGTTGAGTGTGGTATTGAATTGGTTCAGGAACTCTCCAGACCGGCGTCCGAACATTTCCAGGTCGGACTGTTCCAGGGGGGAGGCGATCGGACCGGTCAGTGCCTTGAACCGATTTACCATACCGCCTTCAAAATCCACCATGAACCGGACGTCGGGGCAGATGGAGCGGATACTGTCCTGCAGGTGTTCCAGTTGGGTTTCGGACTGGATATTGTCTGCAAATAGAATGACACCGTATGGCCGGACTGCTTCCAACAGGGATCGGCCTTCTTCAGTCAGTTCCGGTCCATCAACGGACAGGATCAACTGTTGTCCAAACGGGGCCAATCCTTTCAGATCCAGTTCCATCAGATCCCCTTCTTGAATCGGGCAAGCATATTCAGTGCTTCCAGTGGTGTCATGCCGTCCAGGTCTGCGTTCTTCAATTCCACAAGCACCGGATGATCATCCCAGTGGAACAATGGGCGATTGTCGGGTTTTTCAATCCCGTGGCCGGCAATTTTCGGTTCCCCGTTCAGGGTAAACTCATTCTTCCGGATGTTCTCCAGTACCTCAAACGCCCGTTTGATCACATCCGGGGGGATGCCGGCCAGGCGAGCCACCTGAATACCGTAGCTCTGATCGGCAGCACCGGGGACGATTTTCCTCAGGAACAGGAGTTCATTGTTCCACTCCTTTACCACCACATTGCAGTTGACAATGTTGTTGAAAATCTTGTCAATTTCGGTCAGTTCATGATAGTGGGTGGCGAAAAACGTGCGCGGGCAGTCGCCACCCAGTCCGGCCAGGTGCTCGGTGATGGCCCAGGCCAGAGATAGTCCGTCGAATGTCGCGGTTCCCCGTCCCACTTCGTCCAGCACGACCAGGGAGTGCCGGGTGGCGTTGTGAAGGATATTGGCGGTTTCGATCATCTCCACCATAAAGGTGGACTCGCCGCCCGCCAGGTTGTCGGAAGACCCGACCCGTGTGAAAATCCGGTCGGTCAGACCGATGGTTGCCTTGCGGGCCGGTACGAAACTGCCCATGTGGGCCAGCAGTGTAATCAATGCGTTTTGTCTCAGATACGTGGACTTACCGCCCATGTTGGGTCCGGTGATAATGGCGAGTCGCCGACTGTCATCCAGTGTGGCGTCGTTGGGTACAAACGCGTCTCCTTCAAAAATCTCCACGACGGGATGGCGTCCCTGTTCAATGTGAAGTCCGGTGTCCAGAGAGATTTCCGGTCGCCGATAGTCCCGTTCCAGTGCCAGAATGGCGAATCCGCTGAGTACGTCCAGCAATCCCAGCGTATCCGAAGTCTCGAAAAGCGGTCTTCGGTGATCATGAACGAACCGGATCAGTTCACTGAACAGGCGCAGTTCAATTTCGTGAATCCGTTCTTCCGCATTCAACACCCGGCTTTCAAATTCTTTCAGCTCGGGGGTAATAAACCGCTCCGCGTTCACCAGAGTCTGTTTCCGGTCGTAATGACCCGGAGCCCCGTCTCGAAGCGCTGCTTTGGAAATCTCAATATAGTAGCCGAAGACTTTGTTGAATTTGACCTTCAGATTGGGAATGCCCGTCTGTTTCCGCTCTTCGGCTTCCAGTCGCTTTAATGCGCCTTTAACATCGCGCAGAATCGTGCGCAGTTCGTCCAGTTCCGTATTCACGCCGTCCCGGATCATCCCTGCACCCCGGATGTGTGGCGCTTCCGGTTCCAGCATACGATCCAGTTCCAGAAAGATTGACTGCAGGTCGTGCAATCCGGATGTGATCCGTTTGAACGGTGTGTCCGCCAGTAGCCCGCGCAAATGGGGAACGATCGCAATCGACAGTTTCAATGTGGTCAGTTCCGGCGGCGTGACCGTACCCAGTGCCACGCGGGTGAGAATCCGTTCCATGTCTCCCACCTGTTCCAGCAGGTTCCGTATTTCAGTCAGCCGCTCCTGGTTCTCCACCATCCAGTCCACAACGTCCAGCCGGAAAGCGATATCGTCCGGTGTCCGGCTGGGGAATTGTATCCACTGGGCCAGTTTTCTTGCCCCCATGGGTGTGTAGGTCCGGTCTATGGCCCAGATCAGACTTCCCCGACGTTTGCCGGTCATGGTACTGGCAAACAGTTCCAGGTTGCGGCGGGTGACCGGGTCCACCACCAGGTGACTGTCCGGTTCCATGAAACGGATCTGTTTCAGTGCAAATCCATCGGTCTTGTAATTGTCGGACAGATAGTGGAACCAGCCGCCCAGTGCCTGGAGGGCCGTCATCCGGTCTTTCAGGCCGAATCCGGCTACCGTAGCCACCTGGAATTGTTCGCGGATCTGTTCCTCTGCCAGACTCCTGCTGAAATACGCATCTTCATATTCACTCAACATGGGGCTGAAGTCTCTGAAATCGTTCAACATCGACGTGGTAATCAGGCCGAACGGGGCGACAATTTCCTTCGGTTCAAACAACCGGATCTGGGCCAGCATCCGTTCCAGCAGGTTCTTCCCTCTGAATTCGGTGACCCGGCACTCTCCTGTGGTTGGATCACCCACAGCCAGCCCGGCGCGATTGTCGGTGATTGTGACGGCCATCAGTTTCTGGGGAGAGCCGTTGTCCGATTCCAGCAGGTGGCTGGTTCCCGGGGTCAGGACGGATACGACGGCCCGCTTGACCACACCCTTGGCCAGTTTCGGGTCTTCTATCTGTTCGCAGATAGCCACTTTGAAGCCGGCTTTCAGCAGTTTCGTTGCATATGTTTCCCATGCGTGGTGGGGGACACCACACATGGGCGCTTCACCCATGGTGCCTTTCCCCCGTTTGGTCAATGCAATGTCCAATACGGGTGCCGCGGTTAACGCATCGTCAAAGAACATTTCGTAGAAGTCGCCCATCCGGAAAAACAGAATGTGATCCGGATAGGCCTCTTTGGCTTCCATGAATTGTCTGAGGGCGGGTGTCAGTCTGGATTTGTCCATACGGTTGTCAAACACTCCCGGCACGGTTTTCCCCGTGGGTTTTGGAGGTGATTATAGCACAGCCACCCCGTTTGATCTGTATCGAGGTGTTTTCCGTAGAAGGACGTAATTGAAAGACAAAGAAAGAAAAAGGCGGCGGAGAGTTCCGCCGCCTTCTGAAGGTTAATGGTTGTCCGGTCAGAAAAGTTCCCAGGTGCCGTCCGGCATATGCCGGGCGCGCTTGATCAGACCGGTAGAGAAAACGATGACGGCATACTGACGCTCTCCGGAGGCGTCTCCTTCATCGATATCGTTCTGGTGCATCATGAGGATGGCACCGGCGTCTCCGACACCTTCGATAAAGCCGTTCTGGCCGATCGTAATCGCGATACCGGCATCGTTGATAATGGGGATATTGTCCCCTGCACCGTCACCGTCCACATCCAGGTCATTGATGCTCGCCGTGCCCTCACGGGTTGCGTTGCGGATGACGGAGTACGGTTCAAAGTGATAATCTGCCCCATCATTGGGATTGCCCGGATCCGTATGACCGTCACTCATGACGATCCGGTTGATCACGTTACCCTGTTGGGTAAAGCTGATGGTTCGGTTATTGACATTGTAGGTCACTGTGACTTCCCCGTTCTGAATCATGGCCTGGCTGCGGGCCCGCATGAGCCCGTCGTACAGGTCGGTCGCGGCCTGTTTCACCCGTGACGCCCGCATCGTGGTCCGATAGGAGAAGGCGGCCACTCCCAGCAGGATAGCCACAATCGCCACAACAACCAGCAGTTCGACGATCGAAAACCCTTTCTGTCGATTTACCGGGTATACCATCCGCCGCTCCTTCCAAGTTTGGACACGTCAATGTCGGATGCCGCGCCGGTCTGCAGGCCCTGACCCTGTGCATTGACCACCCGGACCGGTCCGGACGGCGTGTTGAGCCAGATGTCGCCCGAGCTGCTTTCAAACGGGCTGCCCGGTTTCCCTTCACCCACCAGGTTGGCGGCGTTGTCATCCCCTTCTTCATCGGCGATGAACATGGCACCGAGTCCGAAGACATAGAGGTTGGCATCACCCAGGTTACAGTAGTTCCCCGCTTCCGGATACCGGTAGGTGAGGAACAGGGTGGTGATATAGCTCTGCTGGTTCAGGGTATAACCGGTGATGATCGGCGATGTGAACAGCGTTTCCCTGACAGGCAACTGGTAGAACATACCCTTGTCATCCGGACCCATGATATCCGACCGCTGAACCACTTCGTTGGTGCCGTAGCTGGCTTCGAACGCGTTCATGTCGATCATGTCGGCGGTTGTGTAAACAGGAGCCGGATGCACGTCGTAACCGGCATCGTCCTTGACGGTATACAGCATGGAGTTATCCACCGTACTGGACCCGGCTTCTTCGCCCATTTCTCCGGTGGAAATCCACACGACACCTGTGGAATCCAGCATCATGGCCGGCGTATCAAAAATGGTGGTGTCGTACCTGGCCTGGAAAATCTGTTCCAGTTGAGATTCACTGATGCTGGTCAGGTTGGGTACATACCGCCACAGACCGCCCAGGGTATCCCCGAAGTAGACGCCGAATACGACGCCGTCTTCGTTCATCAGCGCACCGGGGGAGCACATGATGGAACGGTTGGTGGGAATGGCTGCACTGTGCAGCAGGTTTCCATCCGCCAGGTTGACGGCGTACAGGGTATTGCCGTTACCGCCATAACCGGCGTAACCGGAACCGAAATAACCCACGAAGGTGTCCTTGTCATATCGGGTGAATGACGGAGTAGACCAGGTTTCACCCATGTTGGAATACCCGCTTTCGCCGGCGGCGCACCACATGAACAGGTCTGTGTCCGCGTTAATGGTATAGATCAGGTTGATCTGAGACGGGTTGTCATTGGAGTTCCCCGGTGTCATGTTGTCCTGCCCGGGATAGAAATTCCCGTCCCCGTTGAATCCCAGAATGGTGGGGTTGGTGATGTCCAGGGTGGTATAGGAATTGCCGCCCGCGCCTTCCCCGATGGTGAGAATGGTTTTCCAGTCGCCACTCGCGTCCTTGATACTGGAGAAGCGCGGTGAACTGGCCAGGAAATAGTTGTGGGGCCGGCGTCCCAGGGCATCCAGTGTGGTCCCCTTGGGATCGGGCTGACCGGACAGGTCACCGGTTGCCTTATATTCGTCCCACAGTTTTTTCATCCGCGGGAAGAGATCCGGCGGAATAAATGCCCAGAGTTCATCACCGGTATGGGCATCGAAGCAGTGAAGCATGCCGTCATTGGCACCGATATACACCACCTGCTGGCGGTCCTGTTGGGCGGCTTCGAACACCTCATAACTGTCATCGTCATAGTACGTCTGGGGTGGACCTACAACGGCCGGTGTGGAGTACGTGGAGTCTCCCATGGTCTTGGTTTGAAGGAAGTCGATAAACCGGATGGTTTCCGCTTCGGTATCAAACCCCAGCTTGCCCTGAACAAACTGGACCAGCTTGGCGTCCGGCACATAGCGGTCTACTTTCTTGTCATACACATAATCGTTCAGGTATTTCAGGCCGGATCCGCTGGACGTACTTTCGGGAGTCACGATACACCGGAAGGACTCACGGAACGGCACTTTTGTATTGTCGGCTCCTACATTATTCCCTTCGGTTTCATCAGGGGTAATGTAGGTCATGATGTGGTCAATCCGTTCATCGATGGTTCCCCGACGGGGGATTGGCTCCGCTGAAAGCGGCTGCCCATAGGCGTTGCGCGGAATCTCTTCCCAGTCGGACACATCCCAAATGGGCCGGTACTGGTTGTTCCCCAACAGGTAGCCGTCCGGTTTCAGAATGCCGTACATTTTCAGATGACCCTTGAACCCGGCCCGGTCGGAATAGGTGAAATAGCTCTGAACGATGGCGTTGGACCGTCTTTCCTGCCAGAGCAGGTATCCCTGTCCATTTTCATCGCTCTTGTTCTGCTTGCCGGGGTCCAGGTTGACCGGAATGGTCTGGGTTTCACCGGTAAACGTCTGGGTGGAAGCGGCGGCGATGGCATCGCGGAACACCTGCAGCAGGGTTTCCGCATCCGAGGGCATGTAGGCCTGGTTGCCGTCCATGTCCGGGTTGCCGTCGGTGTGGCCCGCGTTGGCATACTTGTTGAGTGTTGTCGAGTTGGTCCCCATGGCGAAGCCGATGATATAAACCGGTGTCGGCAGATAATCATCACTGTTAACGGATCCGTCTCCGTTGATGTCTTCGTCTACCTGGTGCATCCGGTAGATATTGCTGATCTGCTGCACGATGTAGGAATCGTCGCAGTTGCCCCGGGTACAGTAACCGTCCGTCAGGTAAATCACCGAGTAATTGCGGCATTCGCCGGAGGGGTCTGTGGAGATAATTCCACCCAGGTCATTGTGCACATCATAGAAGGTCCCGCCGATCGGCGTCCAGGTGACCGCGAAGATTTCTTTCGGTTTCGGATTGGCATACTGGGACCATTCAGATGCATTGTGCCGGTTCACGTCCATGTTGACCCAGTCCAGGATATCTTCCTTGTTGGTTTCTGTGGCCAGCGGATCATCCGGGAAATTCTCCAGAATTTCAGCCCCGAAATAGGCCGTGGAATTGCTGCTGGCATAATGGGAGTAAATGTTTGCCGTTGAACGGTCCGGCAGCACTTCACTGTACTGATTCGCCCAGTAGGTTTTGTAGGCACCGAAGGCGAACCGGGCGCTTCGGCTCTGGCGGAATACGTCCTGCAGAACCGATTTCATGACGGTAACCTTGGACAGTACCGGGTTCATGCCCAGTTTGATGGCCCGAACGTATACAGCATCGTTGCTGTTGTGGGTGATCTGGACCTGCCAGTCCCCTTCCTTCGGCAGTCCCCGGAAATATTTCTGGTCTTCGGTCGCCGTGGCGTCGTCCACCGGGGCTCCACCCAGTGCCAGTCGCAAGTAACGATGATAAATTGTTTTTCCGATATCCCCGCTGTAATCGGTGGCGGAATCCTGGTAAAGCACATTGCCCAGTTCCTGCTCATATTTGCCCACAATCACATTCATGACGTCCACGGCCCGTCCGTCCGGATGAATAATCTTGATGCTGGTGATGTCGTCAAACGGACTTTGCCCGTCCTGTACGTCATCAAACAGGATATCCAGGGACACAAAACTGATGTTACCGGTTGCGTTGATGGGCAGGGTATAGGTGAGCGTCCGGTTTGTCAGTTCACTGGCTGCAGCCGTTTCTCCGTTAATGATCGTTGCATATTCAGTGGGTTCGTTGTAGGCCCACATGGATCCGAATGCACTGTGTTGATTGACATTGACTCTTCCGTAGTCGTCATGCGTACGAACATTTGAAATACCGGGAAATACATTCGACAGATACTGCCAGGCGGAAATACTGCGGTTGTTGGTGTCCGATGTCATGGAGCCCGAGTTGTCCACCACAACCAGAATGTTGGGGGGAACGTCCCGTTTGAACACGTCCATCGGGTCGTAGATTTTCTCCTGAGCACCGGCACTGAAGGCCAGACCCAGTATCAATAAGGAAACAAGTGTCTTTTTCATCATGGCCTCCATTCCTCAATTCCCATAGCCGACGGGAACAACGCCCGGAGCTACAACTGCCTGACTGCCGCCCGAGCTGCCGCCCTTCTGGCCGGGGTCACGGCGCCCGCCGCCGATATCCTCAACCTGGACCAGTACACGAACCAGGCGGGAACCGACCACTTCATTCCCCTGCCGGATAATGCCCCGGGATTCCACAAATACGGCGTTATCCATATTGAAGGAGAAATCCAGCGTCGGGAAATCCCTGCAGTCGCCCACATTCTCATTGTTCAATTCCCGGCAGTTAAGCATGACGCCGGACATCAGGCGCCGCTGTACGTCCGGATCGTCTTCCGCCAGTGCTGTTTTGATCATGTCTTCGTTCAGGTAGCCCGCATCCAGGTAGTCTCCCGAAAGGGGCTGGTTGCAGATCAGGTCATTGTCAATGACACGGATAAACCATTCGCCCGTCAGGACCTGTCCGTCCGGCATGGTGATGGTTTCCGTCCCCCTGAACTGGGGGTTGGCCGCGAAGTAGGTGCTGTAAACGCCACCCGTGCCGGTCATTTCGTCGTATGCATTGAAGTTGGGATCATACAGGCGCTGCCGGTTGGCCGGGTTGAAGAACAGTCTGGAGGATACGTTGGCAAAACTGCTCAACTGGGTCCGAACCCGTTCAAATCCCATTTCGGCGATGTTAAATGCGTTTTCCTGGAGCTTGTAGTTGGCACTGATACGGGATCCCACCCGGGAGGAAGACAGGAGCGCGATCGCCAGTACCCCCCCGATCAGCAGAATCAGCACCGTGGTAATCAGAACCGCTCCGCCACGCTGATTATTCCATTTCATATTTGTTTCTCCTTCTTATGTTCACAGCATCCGGTTGCGGAGCTGGACGGTGAATGAATACAGTCTTCTGCGGACATTGTCCGGGGCATCGGCGTATGTGATGCCGTCCGTCCGGTCAATATCGGGACGCTGCACGTCCGTCGTGAACCGGTCTTCCCGCGGGCTGCGGACCAGCAGGTAACATTTGACTGCCAGCACGTTCCGCAGATTGAAACCCGTGTCGTCAAACACCCAGTTGTCCACGATATTGTCCCCGTCCGTATCAAATCCCAGTTCTACCTGGAAGTCTTCCACGTTGTCCATCAGGGGAAGGGCGGGTTCATTCAGTCCGTTTGCCGGGTTGTGAATATCATAAAATCCCTGTGCCATGCGCAGGACCCGGTTGGCATCGACGAACAGCGTAAACGTTTCCATGGAATTCTGGTCGATCATGATGGCCGACCCACCGGTATAGTCTTCTCCCAGGCCGTCCGGCGTATTGTAAATGGAGAGACCGGGGGAGAAGTTGACCTTGGTTTCGTTACCGGTTCCGCTGCCGCCCGAGCTGACCTCGGTGACCGACGTAATCTCAACCAGTGCATAGTTGTCGATGGCTTCATGATAGACCAGCAGCAGGTTCCCAACCGAGGTATTGTCGCCGTTAACCGGATTCGAATCTACATAGTTGGGCTGTTCCAGCCGGGCATTTGCAGACGGATTGTTGTAATCCGCCACCCGCATGGGCTGGCCGACGTTACCGAAAATCCGGTACTGGAACGCGTCCGTTCCCAGAAGAAACCGGGGGGAAATGTTGCTGGCGGTGTTCTGGAAATCAATGGGAGGGATGGGAACTTCCGCCGGTACACCGCTGCCGGCATTGGCGATTTTTTCCCGGAGGAACCCGACCACTGCTTTGCTGTTGAATTGGATCTGGCTGATTTCCTGCTGACCCTGGAAGACCGTCATGGAGTTCATGAAAACGGAATAAATCCCCATCATGACCATGGCACCTACCGCGATCGCGACCAGCAGTTCCGTCAGCGAGAATCCCCGTTGTTTATGGTAGTTCATGTCGTGCTCCTTACGGGGTGATAATGGTGTTGGAAGTTACGATCCGATTGGCACCGGACCGTGGTTCCACCCATGTGACCCGGACTTCCACCTGACACGGCGTGTCAATCGGCGGATTCCCTGGATTACAGGTCCAGGTCCGGTTGAACATGAATTTGTCCGCGCTTGGCGGATTGTCGGGATAGTCTTCAATTGTGTATCCGAACGCGTCCAACGGTCCATCCTCTCCGTCAATCAGAGCCGGTGAACCGCCCGCTCTCAATTCCTCCAGTTGTTGCTCCACCAGCATGGTGGCAACGGTGAAATTGTAATTGCTCTGGTTGGCCCTGATCGAAACCAGCTGCGCCCCTGCCAGGCCGAGCAGACCAATGGCAAAGATCGTCGAAGCGATCAGCACTTCGATCAGGGAGAACCCTCGTTCCTGTTTCATAACCCCTCCTCATCATGTTTTTCGGTCGTCGTGAGAAGATGCAAGGGATATGCCCGGTTGTGAGGTGGTTTGAAGGGCTAAATGGGTAAAGATTCCATACGATTTCGTCAAAGTTTTGACGATCAGTGGGGTTCAATCCAATGGCAGCCGATGGCGGTACGGTTGCGACTGGCAGCGGAAGCGATCAGCCTTCCCACGGTCACCATGTTCCGCAGTTCCAGCAGGACACGGGAAAGGCGGCTGCTCCGATAGAATGCTTCAATTGATCCGAACAACTGGGCGAGATCATTCCGGGCCCGCTCCAGACGTCTGCTTGTGCGGATCACGCCGGCGTAGTTCCACATCGTGGTTCGCAGATACTGGACATCGTTCTGAATCAGGACGGGATCCGTATTCTCCGTGCCGGTGACCACCCAGTCGGGTATGTGTTCCAGTCTGCCGTTATCCATGACCGTTGTATCCTGCTGGATCCGTGCGGCGGACTCGCGTCCCAGCAGAAGGCCCTCCAGCAATGAAGTGGAAGCCAGCCTGTTCCCGCCGTGAATGCCGCTGCAGGCACATTCCCCGATCGCATACAGCCCGGGGATTGCGGTAGCACCGTCCAGATCGGTCTTGATACCGCCACAGAAATAGTGAGCGGCGGGCACCACCGGGATTGGATTTTCAGGGATCTTGATGCCGAACCGGTTGCAGGTCTCGGTGATCTGGGGGAACCGTTCTTCAGGATCCATGTCTTTGGGCAGGGTGCGGAGGTCCAGATAGACGCATTTGACGTCGTCGGCAAGCATCTTCTGAAAAATGGAGCGGGCCACGATGTCCCGGGAAGCCAGATCGCCGTCCGGGTGGTAATCCTTCATGAACGGGCGTCCGTCCCTGTCCACAAGGGTCGCGCCCTCACCGCGAACCGATTCTGAGATCAGGAACCGGTCGGCCCGGTTGGGCAGGTACAACGTGGTGGGATGAAACTGAACAAACTCGGCGTTGATGACCGGAACGCCCGCCCGATATGCCATGGCAACACCGTCACCGGTACAACCCGCCGGGTTGGTGGTATGGAGGTAGACCATCCCCACGCCGCCTGTCGCCAGAATCGTGTCCCGAGCGAAGCATGTCTCTACCGAGCCACTTTCCAGATTGAACATGTAGGCACCGAAACAGCGGGTTTCCCGGTAGCGTTCCACGGGATCCCCGGAATGGTGCGTGTTGGTGATCAGGTCGATGGCCATGAGGTTGGTTCGTATGACAACGTTGTCCCGATGACGGAGACGTTTCAACAGGGCCAGTTGAATGGCTTTCCCCGTGTAGTCGGCACAATGGTAGACGCGACGGACGGAATGGGCGCCTTCCGCAGTACAGTCCACGTGGTCTCCATCCATGGTGAAGGGAACGCCGACCACTTCCCGTAGATAGTCCTGTACCATGGGTGGTCCCTGCTCAGCCAGTTTTCGGACTGCATCCGGATTGCAGATGTCGGCTCCGGCCGCCATGATATCTGCGGCCAGTTTCTCCGGATCATCCTGGGCCGTTTCCCCCACTATGCCACCCTGGGCATAATACGTGTTGGTGACGGCCGCCTCGTTTTCCTTGGTGACCAGGACAACGGTTTTCCCCGCATGGGCCAGAAAATCGGCTGCGACCAGACCGGCCACGCCCGTTCCCACAATCAGTACATCGGCTTTCAACTGTTGCCTCCTGTCTGTGATGCGGCCCCATTGTACCGCAATTTGTTCCCTGTATCTGTTGCAAATCGATGCGGTTTGCCTTTTCATTCTGTTATACTGCAGCTGTTATGAATGGAATCTGTTTTGATACCAGCGGTCCCACCGGCGGCGTGGCGATTATTGCGGATAACCGGGTCAGGGGCAGTATGGTTCTGAAGAAGATTTTTGGACACAACGAAACCTTGTTGCCGGCGATTTCGCTGCTGATGGAACAGCTTGAACTGGAACCGGATCAGTTGGATGAGGTGGGTTTTGTGCGGGGACCGGGGTCCTTCACCGGACTCCGGATCGGGACTGCGGTGGCATACGGTCTGCAAGCAGCGGTCGGCAATCTTCAACTGGTCGGGCACAGTTCCCTGTTCCTTCTCCAGAAAGCAGGGCTGAAATCGGGTCACAGCCGGGTGCTCAGTATCATGGATGCGCGTAAACAACAGATCTATGCCGGACTGTTCGAAAATGGAAAGCCGGTTTGTCCATTCGGTCTGCTGGACCCGGATGATCTGGTTTCGTTTGTTACGTCTGCGGGACTGGAACCGTCCGGATTGGGAGTGGTCGGCTCGGCTGTCGCCCGCTATCCGGACCATGTTCGCGATGCACTCCCGGGGGCGGAAATTCTCGAGACTCCCGTCAGCCTGGCGCCGTTTCTGGCAGAAGAGTTGATTGAACCGACAGGAGGGGAGCAGCCCTCCGACGAACCACTTTACATCAGGCGATCCGATGCCGAAATTGCCCGCGATTCGAAAGCTGACAACGCTCAGTGATCAGGACCTGGAACAGATCCTGTCGATTGAACGCCGGTGTTTTTCCGATCCGTGGCGTCCCTCGATGTTCCGGGTGTCGGAACAGGAGGGGATCCTGGTTGCTGAGGAGAACACAAAGCTGCTGGGTTACGGTTGCTATCTCCGGGTACTGGATGAATGCCATATCCTGAATGTGGCAGTCGACCCGGAGCACCGACGCAGAGGAATCGGAAGAAGGCTGGTAGAGAGCATGGCGGCTGTATCCGATGGGATCAGAGATGTGTATCTGGAAGTGCGACCTTCCAACCTCAACGCGATCCGGTTGTATGAAGGGATGGGATTCGGCGTGATCGGACGACGGAAGGGTTACTATCCCGACGGCGAGGATGCGGTGGTGATGCACATGAGGTGCAGCTGATTGCGTTACCGGATCAGGCGCCGCCGGTCTCCCTGTTTCACGGTGATTTTTTCCCCGTCCAGATGTTCCAGAAGCGGAACCAGATATTTCCGGGCCAGCGGGAATCGGGCTTTCACTTCCTGAATTCCGAAGTCGGTCTGTTGGGTTGCCCATTCCCGGAATTCGTTTAGAAATGCGTCGAACACGGTTTTTGCAACCACATACTCGGATGAAATACGCACGATCCTGTCCTCTTCCAGTGCACGTCCCAGCAGGTCCTGCAGCAATTCCGGGTCTCTATGGGCCCGCATCATCCGGGGTACCAGTGTCGGGGTCAGGCCGTCGTCCTTCAGTTCTTCCAGCAGTTTCCCGTATGCAGCGTCTTCATCTGCAGACCAGGTGCGGTTGAAGTCGGTCAGTGCCAGCACCGGTCCGTAACGTCGGATTCGGCCGTCGGATTCCAGTTTCCGGATAATACTTTCATGAACATGCTGCAGCCTGGCTGCCGGCAGACCGGTGTCCCGGGGATGTTTTTCATGGTGAAGCGCAATGGTTTCCAGTACAGCCTGTTCGGCTTCCTGTATCGCATCCGGATGCGCGAGGAGTTTGCCCGCCTGAACAATGACCAACTGCCCGGTTTCTTCCAGCTTTTTTACCAGGAGATGGAACGGATCAGGCGCCAGAAAAAGCCGGCCCCGTGCATCTTCCACATCCAGCCACCGATTTTCTTCCAGCAGTCCCAGCAGGCGTTGGCTTTCCGATTGTCCCTGTTTGTGTTTCAGTGCTTCGCATGCTTTCCGGTATCCCCTCCGTTTGGGCGGACGGGGATCGAGGATTTCTCCGCCCCCGATGGTTCGCACCGGCGAATAGGAACGGATGATAAAGGGTTCTCCGGAAAAACAGGCCACTTCCCGTTCAAACCGCAACTGGGCCAATCCCTCTCCCGGCAGTTTCAACCGGTCCGATTCCAGCAGTTTGATCCGCGCGACGATATCATCCGATCCGATTGCGATTCGTACCCGGGTCAGATCTTCCAGCGTTTCCTCTTCCCAGGGAAGCCGGATCCAGACATCGGCATATCGGCTGCTCAGCCGGACGCTGTCCGTGGTAGCGATCATGCCGCGGATCACGCGGTTGCGATCCAATTGCGGAAGATTCAGCGCCACTCGTTTTCGGGAGGAAACCCGGTCGACTGCTTCACCATGGTTGTTCAGTTGCTTGATGACAGATTGGCCGCCACCGGGGTGCAGGTGGATCCGGTCTCCTGTGGCAAGTGATCCGGCCATCAGGGTACCGGTAATGACGGTCCCGTGCCCTTTCATGGTGAAACTGCGGTCCACGTGCAAATAGGTTGGACGGTGTTCGTCATGGTTGCGGATCTTTTCCGCAAGCTGGAAAAGATGGGTTTGTAGTTCTTCAATCCCCGTTCCGGAGATGCTGTCCACCTGGAATATTTCGTCCGGCTCCGGAAATCCCATCTGCTGGTACAGTTCCCGGATTTCCAGTTCAGTCAACTCCCGGATGTCCTCATCCGCCAGATCGATTCGGGTCATGACCGGAACGACCGGCTGAATGTTCAGCATGGACAGGATGGCCAGATGTTCCCGGGTCTGGGGCATGACCGATTCATCTGCCGCCACAATCAGCATACCGAAATCGATGGAATGGATACCGGCCAGCATGTTGGTGACAAAGTCTTTGTGTCCGGGGACATCAATAAAGGAGAGGGTGACGGAATCGCCGGCAAGATGGGCGAATCCAATATCAATGGTAATGCCCCGACGTTTTTCCTCTTCCCATCGGTCTGCGTCCATGCCGGTCATCTGACGGACCAGTGTGGTCTTGCCGTGATCGATATGTCCGGAAGTTCCGATGATGACCTGGTGTTCTGTACGCATTTCGGGCCCTGTGTGGGTTAACGGTTGATGAGTCTCTGTTGATCCCCGATGCACCGGAAGATCACAGCGGAATGATGCTGCGCCGTCAGCGGCTGAGCTTGTTCAATACCTGTTTGGCACATGCCTTCAGGGTATCGAATACCCCGTCCCCCTGGGTGGCGATGGCTTCAAAGACCGGCTCTCCCTTGAATTGGAGAGACTGAATCATTTCGTTTGCAGGTGTAATATCCGGCAGGTCCCGTTTGTTCAATTGAAGCACATAGGGCAGTGCTTCCAGTTTCAGATTGTTTTCCTCCAGGTTTTCCCGGAGGTTGACCAGGGATTCCAGATTGGCTTCAAACCGCGCTGTCTGGGAATCAGCAACGAAAACAACGCCGTCTGCACCTTTCAGAATGAGTTTCCGGGACGCATTGTAGAAGACCTGTCCCGGCACGGTGTACAACTGGAAACGCACCTTGAATCCGCGGATGGTGCCCAGATTCAACGGCAGGAAATCGAAATACAGCGTCCGGTCCGTCTCGGTGGCCAGGCTGATCATCTTTCCCTTCAGGTCCGGGTTGGTCTTATTGTAGATATACTGCAGATTGGTCGTCTTGCCGCACAGTCCCGGTCCGTAGTAGACGATCTTGCAGTTGATTTCTTTTGCGGAATGGTTGATGAATGCCATGGTCAGCTGTCACCGAACAGTTTATCGATATCGTCTTCCGTGATTTCCGCAAAGGGAGATTCGTACTCCGTTTCACCTTCGTACTGTTTCCGGGCTTTCTCATCAATTGCATCAAATACCCGTTCCAGTTCTTCAGACACCTTGCGCACACGGAGGCGGACGAGACCGAGCGTGGATCGATTGTCAAAAATCACCACGAGAATGCCTCGTTTCCCAACCAGTGAAATATGCAGATTGTCCCGTTCTCCCTCATGGAACAGGATGCTGAATTCCTTTTCGCCGATCAGCTTGGCCAGTCCGTCGGTGGCGGCCACATTTCCGGCCGTCAGAGATGCCAGCGAGGTGGTATCAATACTGCCGAGATCCCCACATGCGGAAATCTGCTGACCGTTCTTATCCACCAGAAAGACGATCTTTGCGTTGGCATCGTCTTTGAGACGGGTCGTGAGGTTCTTAATCTTCTGATACTCTTCGTCATACATCACAAAATCTGGTAACGGCATCGATCGACCCCTTAGTTCTATCGTTATTTCCGATTATAGACAAAAGACCGGCATAAACACAAGAGAAAATGGGTTGGCCCCGCCTCTCATCGCATTTGCTCCAGCACGCCCTGAACCAACTGTCGGAGATAAAAGGGCGGTGCCAGGGTGCCACGGCGGGATGCCATCTCCAGTTTCCGGCAGCCCACCACCACTTTTTCGAGACGATCCGGTGGGAATCGTCGGGAAAAATCCTGCAATTTGTTCTGGTAATAGCTGGAGGTGCTGATTTTCTGAAGATCTTCCCGGGTCGTTGCCCGACTGATCCGCCAGGTCCGCTCCAGCAGGTTACCCAGGAAGCGCCAGAGCATGATGGGAGCGGTCCCTTCTTCCAGCAGACCGTCCAGCGCCCGGAAGGCCTTTTCGCCGTTGCCGGCTCCCAGAGCATCCTGCAGATCAAACAGACTGTAGTTCCGGGAGGGCATCAGCAGTTCCCGGACATCATCCACCGTAATCCGGGTGCGGTCTTCTCCGATAAACAGCATCAGTTTGTCCAGTTCGGAGGAAATCACCATCAGTTCGGAGGAAGCGAACATGCCGAGAAACTCGGCCGCTTCCGGATCCACCACATATCCCCTCGCCTTTGCATAGTGCATGATGAATCCGGGGACTTCGTACTCTCTGAGTGGTTTGAATTCCTCTGTGGCGGCCAGTTTGGCCAGTTTCTTGAACAGCGGCTTCCGCCGGTCCACCGACTCGGATTCCAGGATCAGTGTGGCGTGGGATGTGCCCTTCTCCGCCCGGCTCAGGAAGACATCCGCAATCTTGTCCCCGGTTTTCACCTTCAGCTGACCCGCATTTTCCACATGGATCACCCGGTGTCCGCCTCCGAACGACCGTTCTTCCCACGCGGACAGAATATCCACCAGACTGGTTTCTTTTGCATCGATGCGTACATAATTGAAGTCGGAAAATCCGTCCGGAAGATGTTGTTTCACCAGTTCCTCCAGCCGTTGCCGGCGAAGGAACACCTCATTGCCGATCAGGAGGTGGATCTGTCGCTTAGCCATGCCCATACCTGAAGTGCCATTCGCTGAGCCAGTTCACGCTCTTCCTGCTGCCGGTTGTCCATATAGGTTGAGGAGTCTACCGGGAAACGTCTCAGCAGGGAAAACACCCGGTTCACCTGCTGGTCGCGGTCCGTCCCCACCAGGTGGGCCTGCAGTCGGATCCGGTCACGGGATACGGTGACCCGGTTGTCTGAGCCACTTTGAATTGTCCGGGTGTCCTGATGATCCAGGCGGACGCGAACGGCCAGGTCCGCTTCCCCCTCAGTTGAAACCAGTGTTACCCCGGATTCAATGAAACGCTGTCGCAGTGCTTCATCCAGGATGGCACCCATCATGGGTCGCTCCGTCCGGTTGTCCACCGGAGCCAGGTAGACCGACAGGGACGGCCGGTTTGCCACCTTGTATCCACAGCCCGCGATCAGCAGCAGTGTGAGCAGGATAAGCGCATTCCGTTTCATATCTATTTCACCACCAGATTGACCAGCCGGCCCGGAATATAGATTTCTTTCACCACCTGTTTACCTTCAATTGCGGCCTGTACCTTGTCACGTTCACCAGCCAGGCGCAGGGCTTCCTCTCTGGAAATATCGGCGTCCGCTTCCAGTTTGTCCCGGACCTTGCCGTTGACCTGCACCACCAGCGTGAATGTCTCCGCTTTTGCGAAATCCGCGTTCAGAACAGGCCATGTTTCCACGCCGAACCCGTACAATTCGCCGATTTCGAACGCAATATGGGGTGCGAACGGTTGCAGCATGCAGACCAGCTGCCGGTAGGTCTCTCCCGCAACTGCCCGGTCCGTTTCGGATTCCGGGGTGAAGCCGGAGAGCTCGTTGAACAGTTCCATCAGGGACGCGATGGCGGTGTTCAGATGGAGCCGCTGTTCGATATCATCCGACACCTTTCGGATAGTCTGATGCAATTTCCGGAACAGGTCTGCGGCCGCGCCGGTCAGGGATTCCGGTTCAACGGGCTCCGTATGACGGGCGATGTCTTCATGTTCCTCACCGTAATTCCAGATGCGGTTCAGGAAACGAAGTGCTCCCTCCGCCCCCTGGTCTTTCCATTCGATTTCCTTCTCCGGCGGCGCAGCAAACAGCATAAAGACGCGCAGCGCGTCAGCCCCGTACGTATTGATCATGTCATCCGGGTCCACCACATTGCCCAGGGACTTGGACATCTTCCGGCCGTCCTTGATTACCATTCCCTGGGTCACCAGTTTGTTGACCGGCTCGTCGATTTTCAGCAGGCCCAGGTCCCGAAGCAGCTTGGTGAAGAAGCGGGTATAGATCAGGTGCATGGTGGCATGTTCGATACCGCCGATATAGAGATCCACCGGTGTCCAGTATGCGGCATCCTTCGAATTGAACGGTCCTGCTTCATATCGGGGACTGATATAACGGTAGTAGTACCAGGAGGAATCCACGAACGTGTCCATGGTATCCGTTTCCCGCCGTGCCTTTTTGCCGCAGGTGGGGCAATCGGTTTCCAGGAATGTCTTTGATGTCAGGATGGGCGAGCCGCCTGATCCGGAAAAGGTGACATCATCCGGCAGCTTCACCGGCAGTTCGCTCTCCGGTACCGGTACGATACCGCAATCATTACAGTACAGGATGGGAATGGGGCAGCCCCAGTAGCGCTGGCGTGAAATTCCCCAGTCCTTCAATTTATAGGTGACGGTCGCTTCACCGAATCCCTTTTCTTGCGCAACCTGGTTCATCTGGATGCGGGCGTCTTCCGAAGGCAGGTCACTGAAGGGTCCGGAATCGATGGTGAATCCATAGGCTTCCACGGCCGTTTCCAGTTTTTCTTCGTACCGTTTCCCTTTCTCCGGAACGATGACGGGCCGGATGGTGAGGTTGTAAGCGGTTGCAAATTCAAAGTCCCGCTGGTCATGGGCCGGTACCGACATGACCGCTCCGGTGCCGTAATCCATCAGAACGAAGTTGGCCAGCCACACCGGCACCTTCTCCCCGTTGAACGGGTTGACGGCATGCACACCCGTGAACTGACCCAGTTTCTCGGTGGAGGCGAGGCGTTCTTCCCGGCTGAGCCGTGCCATTTTGTTCACGAACGCGTCGATTTCATCCTTCCGGTCGGATACCGCCTTGATCTTGTCTACCAGTGGATGGTTGGGGGCCAGACATACGAAGGTGGCTCCGTAAATGGTGTCAATCCGGGTGGTGAACACATCGAAAGACTGGTCCAGTTCGGCCAGCTTGAACGTGACCATGCTGCCCTCGGACCGGCCGATCCAGTGCTGCTGCATGGTTTTGACGTTGTCCGGCCAGTTTTTCAGGTTATCCAGCCCGTCCAGCAGTTCCTGGGCATAGTTGGTGATGCGGACAAACCACTGTTCCAGGTCTTTCTGCTCCACCTGGGAGTCGCACCGCCAGCAGGTGCCCCCTTCCGCCTGTTCATTGGCCAGCACCGTCTGGCATTCCGGACACCAGTTGACGTCGCGGCGGCTGCGGTATACCAGTTTCTTTTCCAGCATCTTGAGGAAAATCCACTGGTTCCACCGGTAATAGTCCGGATCGCAGGAAGCAATTTCCCGGTCCCAGTCATAGGAGAATCCCAGGTTCTTCAGCTGCTGGCGCATCATGTCGATATGTTCCCAGGTATGCTCCCGCGGGTGCCGTCCACTCTTGATGGCGGCGTTTTCGGCCGGCATGCCCATGGCATCCCAGCCCATGGGATGGAGCACATTGTACCCCTTCATCCGCAGATAGCGGGAGACCACGTCTCCGATGCTGTAGTTGCGCACATGTCCCATGTGGATTCGGCCCGAGGGATAGGGCAGCATTTCCAAACAGTAGAATTTCTTCCGGTTGTCATCGCGCTCGGCACGGAAAGGGGTATCCTGTTCCCACTTCTGCTGCCACTTGGATTCAATTGTGTCAAACGGATAGGCCATATCGGTTCACCTCAGTCCGTATTCAAAAACTCCGCCAGCAGATCCGCATAGCGGTCGATATCTTCGATGGTATGGGCAATAGACAGGAAATTGGCTTCATACTGGGACGGCGGCAACAGCACCCCGTTATCCAGCATGAATCGGAAGAACCGGCCGAACCGTTCCATGTCGCAGGCCGCCACTTCGGGGAAACAGGTGGGCGGCTCATCGGTGAAGAACACGGTGAACATGGCCGTTTCCATGGCGAAACACACCCCTTCATGTTCCTCGCAGATTTCATTCAGCCGTCTTTCCAGGTGTGCCGAAAGTTTCCGTACCTGGTCCAGTGCCTTCTCCCGGCGATAGATTTCCAGCGTCTTCAATCCGCAGGCCATGGCCACCGGGTTTCCGGACAGCGTTCCCGCCTGGTACACCGGACCCACCGGGGCCAGCCAGTCCATGATGTCCGCGCTGCCGCCGATGGCACCCACCGGCATACCGCCACCGATCACCTTGCCGAACGTAGCCAGATCGGGGGTCACGCCGAACCGGCCCACCGCACCCTGCTCGTGGATGCGGAAGCCGCTCATGACCTCGTCAAAAATCAGGAGCGCCTCGTGGCGGGCGGTCAGTTCCCGCATGGCTTCCAGGAAGCCCGGCTGTGGCGGAATCACGCCCATGTTGCCGGCCACC
>DAINNF010000018.1:0-28054 GCA_036736005.1 Acidobacteriota bacterium | reverse complement strand
AGTCCACCGTGCTGATTACCGGAGAAAGCGGCACCGGCAAGGAACTGGTGGCCAAGGCGATTCATGCGGCCTCGCCCCGGCGTGACGGCCCGTTTGTCCCCATCAATTGCGGCGCGATTCCGGACACCCTGCTGGAGGACGAGCTTTTCGGCCATGTGAAGGGCGCCTTTACCGATGCCATCGGCGAACGTACCGGCAAGTTTGAGCAGGCGGAAAGTGGGACCATTTTCCTGGACGAAATTGGTACCATGAGCCTTGCGCTCCAGGCAAAACTGCTTCGCGTGCTGCAGGAACGGGAGTTCACGCCGCTGGGAAGTGAGGAAAGCCGCAAGGTGGATGTCCGGGTCATTGCTGCCACCAATTTGAATCTGCAGCGCGAAATCAGGGAGAACCGTTTCAGGGACGATTTGTTTTACCGGTTGAACGTAATCCCGGTCCGGATTCCACCGCTGAGGGAGCGGAAAGAGGACATTGTGGAACTCATCGAGTATTTCAACAATCGTTTTTCCAACCTGATGGGTTTCCCACCGATTCGCTTCGAACCCCGGGCAATCAAAGCGGTTTTTGAATACGAGTGGCCGGGAAATGTCCGACAACTGGAGAATTTTGTCGAGCGGATGATTGTACTGCAGCCGGAGGGAGGCGTTGTCCACTTTGAGGAACTGCCGGGAGAGATTCGCAATCGCCGGGATCTGGAAGAGAACATCTATGATCTGGAGAAGGGGATCGACCTGAAACAGCTTGTGGAGAACATGGAACGCAGTTATATTTTACGTGCAATGGAGTTGTCCAACGGTGTCAAGTCCGAAGCCGCCCGGATGCTTGGGCTCAAACGGACGACACTGATTCAGAAAATCAAGAAACTGGGTGTAGATACCAGCAGCAACTGAGGGCACATCAATTATGGTGGTTTCACTTCCCTACAATGAAGAGGCCGAGAAGGCGGTTGTCGGCACACTGTTGCTTGACCACGAGAGCATTTATAAAATCGTGGAAATCCTGGACGCTGAAGACTTTTATCTGACAGCCCACCGTGTGATCTACCAGACCATTCTCGAAGTCTTTGAGCAGGGTCATGCCTTTGACATTCTGACCATCAAAGACCGCCTGCAACGGAGCGCAAAGCTGGAAGCGGCCGGCGGCGAGGTATATCTGGCTTCATTGGTTGATGACATTCCGACGTTGCAGAATGTGGTGGACTATGCGCGCATCGTTGTAGACAAATCCAATGTCCGCCGTCTCATGCTGATGGCCAATACAATCCTGGAGAAGGGAAGTGACGAAGGTGTTCCCAGTGATGAACTCTTCCAGGATGTGGAAAAAGAGATCTTCGATATCGTCACCCGGGAGCATAAGCGTTCCCTGATCCCTGTCCAACAGGTTCTGAAACCGGTATTGCAGCATATTGCGGACCGGATGAGCCGTTACCAGGTGAACCAGGAGCTGCCGGGTGTCCCGTCCGGCTTCCGGGATATACAGCAATATATTCCGGGATTTCAACCGGGTGAATTGATCATTCTGGCTGCCAGACCCTCTGTCGGTAAAACCAGTTTTGCTTTGTCCCTCGTCCATAAGGTTGCGTTTGAAGACCGGGTGATTGCCGTATTTTCACTCGAGATGCCGTATGAGCAGATTGTGCTGCGTATGCTGTGCGCCGATGCACAGGTAAATGTAAAGAAAGTCCGCGAGGGGTCCATTACGGAACAGGAGTACGTCAGGCTTACCCAGTCCATGGACCGGTTTGCCAACACCAAGGTGTATATCGACGACAGCCCGATTCTGACGGTGGTGGATCTCAAAGCCAAACTGATGAAACTGAAAATGGAACACGGCCTGGATCTGGTCATCGTGGACTATTTGCAGTTGATGCAGGGGAAAGGCGAATCCAACCGTGTACAGGAAATCTCGGGGATTTCACGTGGTCTGAAGATTCTGGCGAAAGAACTGAATGTCCCGTTCATCGTATTGTCCCAGCTGAACCGGGCGATTGAAAAGAGAAGTGAAGGACGACCTCAGTTGTCCGACCTTCGCGAGTCCGGTGCGATTGAACAGGACGCGGATATCGTAACATTTCTGCATCGGAAGAATCCGAAGGTTTCGGCGGCCCCGGCAGGCGGGCTGACCGAAATTGAACTGATCGTAGCCAAGAACCGGAACGGCCCCATCGGGACCATTATCCTGGCGTTCCTCAACGAATACGCGAAGTTTGAGAACTTCCTGCCGATGGATCAGGGGTAGCGGATGGCCACGTATGTTTGCCGGGTGGGCAGCCCGGATGGAAACGTTGTTGAAAAGGACATTCGTGCCGAGTCCCAGCAGGAAGCCGAACACCTGTTGCGGGAAGCCGGGTATCATGTTTTCTCCATCCGGAAGCAGCTGGGCATCCAGTTGCGCCGTCGCCAGATACCCATGAAGCATTTCGTGATTTTCAATCAGGAGTTTCTCGCGCTGATGAAAGCGGGTATCCCCATTTTCAACGGCCTGGCGTTGTTGAAGAAGCGGGTCAAACATGAAAAATTCAGGCAGCTGCTGGATGAAATTGTCCGGATGGTGAAGGAAGGACAGCCCCTTTCTCAGGCGTTTCTGTCACTGGGGGACCGGTTTCCGGCTTTTTATCCCAGTGTGCTCATGGCCGGCGAGCGGAGCGGGGCCATGGAATCCGTTCTGGAAAGCTATATCCACCACGAACGGCTGATGCTCAGTACCCGAAAGAAGCTCCGGTCCGCATTCGTCTATCCGGCGTTCCTGGTGCTGGTCGCCGCGATATCCATCGGAATCATCATCAACGTGGTACTGCCGTCTTTTGCGGATTTCTACAAAGGATTCGGGCGGGAACTCCCGGCGATGACCCGTTGGGTGGTGGCCTTTTCATCCGGGATCAAGAAATACGCTGTTCTGGAAATCGTGGCCATCGTGCTGCTGATTGCGGGCACACGATGGATGTTGCGCACCGATCCCGGACGTCGGGCCGCGGAACGAATTACCCTGAAGATCCCTCTTTTCAGAGAAATCTGGCGGAAATATGTGCTGTCCCAGTTCTGCCGGACCTTTTCGATTCTCCTGGACGGCGGCATACCGGCATTGGACGGATTGCGCACTCTTTCGGTAACCAATCCCAGCATGCTGTTCGGGAAGGACATTCGCAAAGCAGCGGAAGTGGTGGCCGAGGGGGGCAATATCTCGGATGCGTTCGAGGACAGTCTGATGGATGACCTGACGTTGGACATGATCCGCATCGGGGAAGAATCCGGATCGGTTTCAGAGATGCTGAAGAATGCGTCGGAGTATCATGATGAGGATTTGAATAATCTGCTCTCCGGGGTGGTGTCACTGGTTGCACCGGTGGTACTGTTGATTATGGGTGTGCTGATTGCGGCATTGCTGATTGCCATGTATCTGCCGCTGTTTGAAGTAACCGATATCATGTCGTGAGGTGTCCATGACGGAATTTGTGGATCTGGAACGGGAACAACTGGACTTTTCATTGTTTCGCATGATTCCGGTGGATCTGATGTTCCGCTACGGTTTTGTGCCGTTGCGCGAGGCCGGTGAAGTTCTGGTGATTGCGGTGGAACCGTCGTTTGGTGTCCGTGAACTGGATGAACTGGAAATGAAGTTGAACCGCCGGATTGAATACCGGTTCGGGGACGAAGATCAGATCCGCGAGCTGCTGAAAAAGAGCGAATCCTCCCAGCGTGCGCTGGAAGAAGCGACATCGGATCTCCGCATCCAGGTGGTGAAGGAACGGGAGGATGGAGAAGACGTGCTGTCATTGGATGCGGTGACACAGGAATCCAGTCCCATTGTCAAGCTGATCGACACCATGATCTTCAACGCACTCCAGAAGAGAGCCAGTGATATTCACGTGGAAACCGGAGAAGATGCGGTTCTGATCAAGTACCGGATCGATGGTGTCCTGTATCCCGCAATGGACCGGATTGACCGGAAGCACCACGCGGCGATCATATCCCGTTTGAAGGTTATGACGGAGCTGGATATTGCGGAGAAGCGGATTCCTCAGGACGGCCGGTTCAAGGTCCGTCTGAAAGGCAGGAACGTGGATTTCCGCGTATCCATCATGCCCACCATCCACGGTGAGGATGCGGTTATCCGAATCCTGGACAAGGAATCCACGGACAAACGGTTCAAACAGCTGGATCTGGGGGTACTGGGATTCAGTCCGGAAAACGAACGGAAACTACGCAAGTATGTTCGTGAACCGTACGGGATGATTCTGGTCACCGGACCCACCGGCTCCGGTAAGACCACCACCCTGTATGCATGCCTTTCGGAAATTCAATCCGACGAAGACAAGATCATCACCATTGAGGATCCGGTTGAATACCAGTTGGAAGGAGTGACCCAGATTCCGGTCAATGAAAAGAAAGGACTGACCTTCGCCCGGGGATTGCGTTCCATTCTCCGTCATGATCCGGATAAAATCATGGTGGGTGAGATTCGTGATCCGGACACGGCGACAATTGCCATTCAGTCCGCCCTGACGGGACACCTGGTGTTTACGACGGTCCATGCCAACAACGTGGTGGACGTGATCGGTCGATTTGTTCATATGGGTGTGGACAACTATTCGTTTGTTTCGGCGCTCAACTGTATTCTGGCTCAGCGTCTGGTCCGGAAGATCTGTCCCAACTGCAAGCGGGAGGCAGACGTCAGTAAAGAACAGCTGATGGATTCGGCGTTGGATCCGGCGCGTTTCGGTAAAGTGACCTTTTATGAGGGAGCCGGCTGTTTTGAATGTAACGGGACGGGGTTCAGTGGTCGTACAGTAATCTCGGAACTGCTGGATCTGTCCGACGAAATTCGGGAGATGATATTGAACCGCCGGCCGGCCCGCGAGATTCGTTCCCGTGCTCAGAAAGCGGGGATGGAGACACTCCGGCAATCGGCTGTTCGGAAAGTCCTGGATGGAATTACATCGTTGCGGGAGATTAACAAAGTGACGTTTATCGAGTGAGGAAGGCAAAACGGAATGGAACAACAGATCAATGTGCTGGAATCCGACATTCACATTTCCGATTCTCAGGGTAACCGTCAGCGTTTCGCGCTGGGTGGTCCTCTGGCGGCTCCGGGCCAGGAAATCACACTGGCGGATCCGGACGCTTTTGCAGAAGCTCTGAAGGCGGCGACAGCCGTTCTCAATCGGAATCGTCCGTTGCTGGCTGTGCTGCCGGATACCCTGTTTTTCTGTCGCGTTCTGCAGTTCGACCGGATTCCGTTGTCATTAAGGAAACGGGATGAACTGATTCAGTGGCGGATGGCGGGCTATCTTCCGGGTAAGCCGGGTGCTTTTGTCATCCGTTATCAGGTTTTCGGTGATCGGGTTTTGACGATTGCGGTGCCGCGTTCGTTGCATACGGAAGTGTGTGACCGTCTGGAACAGCACTGGAATGGATGCTATCGTCTCGTTTCCGAGACGGTCCGGATGATGGACCTGTTCCAGCATGATCGGAACGGGCAGGACCGGTTTCTCATTTTGCGCAGGGAAGGCTATTTCAGCGGACTGGTGATTCAGAAAGGGCAACCGGTTCTGGTTCGGACGCGGAAATTCATCTCAGGTGTCAGCATCGAAACAGAGATTGATACCATGGAAAAACTGATGGAAGCAGAAGGCATTTCTCCGGGTGGTGAACCGGAACTGATCGGGCGAACGGGGGATGACGTGGTACCGGTGGACGAAGGATGGACCATATGAGTCTGCATATTGACTTTTCGAGACGTCCCTGTGTGGATCGTCGTGAGCGACTGCTGGGTATCGGGATTCCCATCCTGCTGGTGGTGCTGATGACGTTGATCAATGCCGGCACGTTTGGCTGGTACCGGTTGAAGAACCGTGATATTCATGAGCGAATCCGGTCCATGGAACAGGAAATGGACGACTACGGAAAAGAAATGAATCGCGCCGCTGCAGTACTGAAAAACGGCGATTCCCGGGAATTCCTGCAGCGATACAGGTTCCTGCGGCACGTCAGCCAGCGGAAGGCACTTCAATGGTCGGCGCTCCTGGACCGTCTTGGAGAGATGCTGCCGCCAACCGTGCGCATCTCGGTCATCTCACCCTCGGTGAAAGGTGATCGCCTGGTATTGAGTATGTCAGGGGAGGCATTGACCAAGGCGGATCAACTGTTGTTGCTGGAGGCACTGGACACAAGCAGCTATTTTGACGATGCGTTTGTTGAATTTGAACAGTTGGATTCGGCCACCCGCAACCTGAAATTTTCCATGACGGTTGTTTACAGGGGAACGCCATGAACCGGATCGTTGATTTCATCCAGCAGAACAAACGGGTATACCTGATTCTCGGGGCGTTGGTCGTATTGAACGTGGTACTTTTTTTCCTGGGAGCATACCGGGAAATCAGCCTGTATCGTGATTCGGCAGATGTCTTGCGTCGTACAGAGAAGGAAGTACGCGAGACCCGACGAAACCGGGATACGGCACGTGAGATTGCCGGAACCGTTCGTCAGGTCCAATCCCGAATGAACAAGTTCTTCAGCGAAGACCTGAAGGATTCAGGTTCGGCACTACCGGATCTGACGCGCCGGTTGTACGAAATTCTAACGGCCAACCGGATGGAATTCCAGAATGTGACATATTCCAGAAAATCGGAATTGAAGGGACAGGTAAACCGGGTGACCATACATGTGCCTGTAACGGCCCGTTACGCGGACCTTCGCCAGTTGATCGCTCAGCTGGAAGGTTTGCCGTTTCCGGTTATGGTGGACAGGATCAGTGTTTCGTCGGCCTCCGGGTTGAATGTGAATGCGACGATTGATATCGTGACCTATTATCGGGAGCCTTGATATGCGGATATCCAAACGAGAACAGATCCTGGTTATTGTGCTGGCCGTTGTGGCTGTGGTGGTGCTGTTTATGCACAGCCAGGATAATTCGGCAAAGCTTGCCGAAGAGTCGGGAAACGCCGAGTCTGCGGCCCGTGTACTGGCCCAGTTCCGTCAGGTGCATGCACTGCCCGATTTTGCGGGCAGTTCTGACACATCCGGTCAGGCGAGTGAACGGAATATCTTCCGGTACGGACAACAGGGTCCGGATGCACAACAGCCGGAGGAAGCTGACGCAGAGACACCTGAAGTCAAGGAGATCCAGACAGCCCGGGAAACGGCTGCACTGGAAGCCGCAGAACAGACCGGAGTGTTGAGTCCGCCGGCGATTGACTTCACCGTACTGGGCATTATCGAAACCACTTCCGGTAAGGCCGCTGTGATCAGCAAGACACCGGAATTGTTTGTGGTTCGGGAAGCGTCCCGATTTCTGGAAAAGTTCATTCTGAAAGAAGTGACCCGGGACGGGATCACCATCGGGTACATCGGTTTTGAGGAAACAACATTCTTACCGTTGGAAACGGGCAGGGGGTTTTAAGTGAAACGGGTAGTTGCGCTGCTTGCACTGCTGGTAATGACGGCTTGTTTCAAGCCGAAGGGCTATGATGAGGCGTTAAGTGCCTTTGATCGGCAGAACTGGGATCAGGCCGCTTCCCGGTTTGCAAAGCTGGTTCTGGAATATCCGGACGATGTGGAATTCAAGGTAAAGTGGGAAATGGCCAAGAGTAATGCCGCAAAGGCACATGCCAGGGAAGGGCGCCGTGCCATGATGAAAGGGGAACTGGATCAGGCCGCCCAGGAGTTCAACCGGTCCCTCTTTTACGACGGAACCAATCAATATGTATACGACCAGTTGAACCGGGTCATGGAGCGGATCGAGGCCCGCAGCCGTGAACAGCAGCGAAAGCAAACCCCCATTGAGCAGATGGAACAGGAGGCCCGCAACGATACCGGCGTTCCCATGCTGAGTCCGACTTCGTCCGCACCGGTTGACCTGTATTTTCCGGAACGATCGAGTCTTCGGGAAATTTACTATTCCCTGGGACAACTGACCGGTATCAACGTGCTTTTTGACAGCTCGTTTCAGGATTCCCAGATCAGTATCGATCTGAGAGGGATGACCTTCTACAATGCATTGAAATCGCTGATGGTGGCCAGTGGCAATTTCTACAAGGTCATCGATGAACATACCATCATTATTCTGAAAGACACGAAACAGAATCATGACAAGTATGACGACAAGATCATCAAGGTGTATTACCTGTCGTACGCGGATCCGACTGAGTTGAAGAACAACCTGCGTCTGCTGACGGGTATCAAAGAAGTATTTGAAAACAAAGATTTAAATTGCGTAGTTGTGATGGGGACGCCCCAACAGATCGCCATTGCCAACCGAATTGTCAATCTGAACGACAAGCCGAAAGCCGAGGTGCTGGTCGACTTTGAACTGATGGAAGTCAACCGGTCCAACCTGGACCAGCTGGGCATCATGCCCACGGACGGCAGCAACCCGACCTACAAACTGGGTGCCGGCCTTTTCGGCTCGGATGGAGAGAGTGACAGTGTCCTGCCCGGTTATGTGGATACCGATGCTTCGGTCTGGAAGTTTGCGGTCCCATTGCTTCAACTGGATTTCCTGAAATCCATCGGCAAGGCCAGGGACGTTTCCAGTCCGACGCTCCGTGTTTCCGAAGGGGAGACCGGTAAGGTATTGATCGGACAATCCGTTCCGGTTGCGACGACCAGCTTTACCCCGTTTACCGGGTCCAATACCGACACGTCCAGCATTTACGGTGTGGGCGGTCAACCCCTGACGTCCTACAACTATCAGGAAGTGGGTATCAAGATCGAGGTAGAACCCAGGGTCCATCACAATGGGGATATTTCGTTGAAAATGAAACTGGAAATCAGCTCGATCGTGGACAACCGGGAGGGATTTCAGCCCGTGATCGGAAAACGGACCGTTGAAACGGTGCTACGGGTCAATACCGGTGAAGTGGTGGTGTTTGCCGGCCTGTTGAAGGATACCGAACGGACCTCGCTGAACGGGATCAAGGGGCTGGCGGACATTCCGCTGCTGGGCCGGCTCTTTTCCAATACCAAGAAGGAAGTGGAACAGACCGATATCATGATGACGATTGTGCCGCACATCGTTCGCGGTCCGAATATCCGCCGGTCTGATGTGATGCCCTATATGGTGGGAAGTGAAGTGGAGAGTAACTTCGCGCCCATGGACCCGTTTGCCAAAGAAACGGCAGACCAGGGGACGCTGCCGGGAGAACTGCAGGACAACTATACGTCACAGCAGCCGGTTTCATCGCCCGGTCATAAGCAACTGATGCCGCCTGCGAATCCACAACCGTCTCCTTCAAAGACGATTGAGGAGAAGGAACAGCCGGCTGCAGGGATTCCGGATGAAAAGCCGGTTGCGGCGGACCCTTTGCAGTCTCAACCCGGACTCAGCACCATTCCGGCCATGCTGTCCATGACTCCGAGGAAGCTGACCGTTCCCATTGGAACCACATCCATTCAGTCGTTGTTTGCCACCAATTTCCAGTCGGTGGATAACGTGGATCTGGTGATGACCTACGATCCGGAGATTGTGGAGGTCGTGGACGTTCTGGACGGTGGATTTATGGGCGAAGATGGAACCAAGGTATCGTTTGTGCCGGTGTGGGACAATGAAAACGGGCGACTGTCCATCACCATTGACCGCAAAGGCACCCAGAAGGGCCGGAGCGGGACGGGCATGCTTGCCAATGTCGTGTTCAAAGGTCGTGCTGCTGGATCAACGAAGATTTCCGTCATGATGTCCTCTTCAGTCGAAGCATTGGGCGGAGACCGGCTTCCCTTCAAATTTATCGATGGTGAGGTGATGGTTCAGTGACGCGACGCCCGACCGGTTTTACCTATATCGAACTGATGGTGGCGGCCACCATACTGGCTATTCTGGCCTCTGCGGCCGTGCCCATGGTCCGGCTGTCGGTGAAACGGCAGAAAGAGATTGAGTTGCGCCGGGATTTGCGGAATATGCGCGAAGCAATTGATCGTTACAAAGACATGGCGGATCGGGGAATTATTCCCCGGGGCACGCCGGAAAGTATGGGATACCCCCCGGATCTGGACACACTGGTGGAGGGTGTTCGACTGCTGGGGACACTGACCCAGAAGATGAAGTTTCTCCGTCGGGTACCCATTGATCCGATGACCGGTGAGACCGAATGGGGACTCCGGTCGGTACAGGACGATCCGGACTCCACCACCTGGGGCGGCCAGAATGTGTACGATGTATATTCGAAGAGCGAAGCTACCGGACTGAACGGGGTTCCGTACAACGAGTGGTAGGAGGAAGCAACATGGGTGGGCGTCGCACCTGCAGGGAAAACGGGTTTACCATTATTGAACTGATGGTGGTGTTGACCATCATCGGGATCCTTTCATCGATTGCCGTCAATCTCCACAAGAAAAGTATAATCAAAGCCAGGGAGGCTGTGTTGAAGGAGAACCTGTTTCAGATGCGTGAAGCGCTGGAGCAGTACTACGCGGATAAATCTCACTATCCCAGCGATCTGGAGACACTCGTCGAGGACGGCTATATCCGGAAGATTCCGGAAGATCCGTTTACCAAGACGAATGACTCCTGGGAGCTGATCTATGAGGACCCGGTGATGGATGATCCCGACTATGAAACCGGCGTGTACGATGTCCGAAGCGGATCCGATCAACAGGCGTTGGATGGGACCTATTACAGTGAATGGTAACCGAAGACAATCCGGCTACATTTTTATTACCGTCATGGTGCTGGTGGTAATTCTTTCAATCTCCATGGGAGCCCTGACCCAGAGCTGGACGTACCGGGTCAAGCGGATGAAAGAAAACGAACTGTTGTTTCGGGGCAAGCAGTATGCGCGGGCGATCCGTGCCTTCTACCAGATTCACAAACGGTATCCATTCAAGCTTGAGGAGTTGGAGCAGACAAAACCACGCCTGATCCGGAAACTCTGGAAGGACCCGATGGTGGAAGACGGTGAGTGGCGTTTGATTTACCTGGATGACATCCGATCCGGGCGGGACCAGCAGAAAAAGCTCCCGACACCGGGCCTTCGTGTGGTCGGCGTGGACGGAAGATCGGTGGAACAGCCTCCGGAAGAAGTAGCTGAATCGGATACGCCGGGGGAAGAGGCGGATAGCGGCATCACGTTCTCGGAAGGTTTCGGGGAAAGCCCCGGGCGCGTGGGGCAGGTTGTCGGTGTTGCATCCCGGAGCCGGGAGACGGCTTTTGTCAGCTATCAGAAGGGAAAGGTCTACGCAGATTGGCGGTTTCTCGGTATAATGGACATGAGCGAATCACTTCGTCGGTTGGGCAATAGGTCTTATAATCCGGTGTCATCCAAGGAGGCCCGATGAACGAAGACCAGAGAAGTCAGATGTTTACAGACGCAGAACGTCTGGAACACGCGATTCAGTGTCTGAAGGTGCTGGCGCACCCGTTGCGGCTGAAGATCTTAATTTTACTGATGGAAGGACCGATGAACGTGTCCGCCCTGGAGCGGGCCGTACAGTCCTCGCAACCCAATATTTCGCAGCATCTGGCGATCATGCGGTATCGCGGTATGCTGCAACAGGACAAACGGGGAAATGAGGTATTTTACAGCATTAAGAATGAACGCTTGATGCGGATGCTGGACAATATCTCTGAACTCTTCTGCGAAGAAGTCGCCGAATGACCATTGTTTCCCTCGTTTCTACATTTTTTGGATGTGGGCGTTTCCCCTTTGCGCCGGGAACATTTGCGTCTGCCGTAGCCCTTGTGCTTTGCGGCTTGCTGAACCGGTACGTCGGATGGTACGGCGTATGGATTCTGGCACTTCTTGCCTGCATACTGGGATGGGCAACAGCGGGCAAAGCGGCCCGTCAGGCGGGGGTAACCGATCCCGGTTTCGTAGTTATAGATGAAGTGGCAGGGATGGCGATAGCCGTGGTTACAGCGGGTAGCAGTCTGATCTGGATGGGTGTCGCCTTTCTGGGTTTCCGCACGCTGGATATCTGGAAGCCCTGGCCCGTCGGGGCGACCGAAAAATTCCCCGGATCGACGGGAATCATGATGGACGACGTGGTGGCAGGGGTGATCGTGGCACTTGTGATCGGGCTGATTCGTCTTTCTTTCGGGATATGAGTGATTGAAATTCATTGAGGTGCGGTAACGGCAATGCAGACAGTTTATTATCAGGAAACCTCGCTCAAACTGTCCGGTTCAGTGGTCACGATCGGAAACTTTGACGGGATCCACATCGGTCATCAGGCCATCCTTCAACAGGCCCGGGCAGAAGCCGATCGTTTGAACGTTCCCGTTGTTGTGGTCAGTTTTGAGCCCCATCCGGGGAAAGTTCTGTTTCCACAGAAAGCACCGGAGATTATCAAAACCAACAAACAAAAACGGGACCTGTTGCGCGCCAATGGCGTGGACTACTATTTTGTTCTCCAGTTTACGCCCGAGTTTTCGCGTATGGAACCGGAGACATTCATTGAAGAAATCCTTGTGGGTACCCTGGGGGCATCTGCGATCCTGGTAGGAGAAGGTTTCGCCTTCGGCAGAAAGCGGCGCGGAAGTGTCACCATGTTGCGGGAAATGGGGACCGCCCACGGTTATGAAGTGGTTCCGGTTTCACACGTCGAAGTGGATGGGGAAGTTGTCTCCAGCTCCAGGATACGCACGCTCCTGAAGAATGGCCGGATACGACAGGCCAATCAACTGTTGGGCCGCCGCTACTATATGGAGGGTATTGTGATCCGGGGAGAACGTCTCGGGAGAAAGCTGGGATATCCGACGGCCAATATCATGTCTGAGAATGAATTGGTCCCGATGCTGGGCGTTTATACGACGTACACCACAGTTGGAGATGTCCGGTACGACAGTGTGACCAATATCGGCCTCAAACCCACATTCGGTGGCAAGAAGATTATTGTGGAAACGCATCTTTTTGGTTTTGATCGTGAGATCTATGGGGAGCGGATCCGTATTGAATACCTGTCATTTATCCGTCCGGAAGTGAAATTTGAACATGTTGATGAACTGGTGGCGGAAATTGGACGGGACTGTGAAATTGCACGGCGCGTGCTCCGTGAGGCTACTGAGAACAGCTGATCTTCCATCGGGCACATGTTTGTTAAAAATCCTAACCATCCGGCTTTCAAAAATTGCGTTTTTTTCTGAAATGCTTGACAACCTTCCCGGATGCCTTACAATGTATGCAAAAGACCTTACAGGAGTAAGATATGGCAAAGCGAATCGCGAAGACCGGTTTTTGCGTCATGCTGGCGGTGCTTTTCTCCGTTTCAGTACACGCACAGGTTGTGGTGGAAGAACATTGGACACCGTATGAACCGCCTGTCCAGTATCCGGCGGGTACCAATGTGTATATCATTCAGAAAGGGGACACGCTGTGGGATCTGGCCCAGCAGTTCCTGAATGATCCCTATCTCTGGCCGCAGATATGGAAGGCAAACGACTATATTACGGATCCGCACTGGATTTATCCGGGTGACCCGCTGGTCATCGGTGAGGTGGCAGTTGTGGAACCGGAATCTGCAGCTGAACCGGAACAGCCTGAAGCGGACGTGCAGCAGGAACTGGAAGATTTTGCGCAGCCGGAGCCTGAGCCCGCTGCAGAGCCGGAACCGGTTGTCCTGCAGCCCAAGGCCAAAGTACGCGATCTGGCATACACGACCGATATCAAGTGTGCACCGCTTGTATTTGAAACTGCAGACCCCCTGGCCACGATCGATTCGCTTGGTGTGATTGTCGGCGGTGAAGAACAGATTGAAGATTTTTCAACCAACGATGTGGTCTACATTCAAGGCGGAACGTCCACAGGCCTGGAAGCGGGGAAGACATACACGTTGCTACGGAATCTCGGAAAAGTCAATAATCCGGACACCGGTGTGCTGGTGGGTATCGGATACCGCCGTGCCGGTGTTGTAAAAATACTGCTTTGTCATGAAAATACAGCCAGCGCTCTGGTAACGGAAGCCTGCCTGAATATCGCAAAAGGTGATGTCCTGGTACAGACGGACATGGAGCCGATTCCGTTGACCATTGACTACAAGCCTTACGAGCGTTATGGGGAACCCATTCAGGGTGATCATTACAAGGTTCTGCTCGTTCCGGACAAGGAAGCGAATATTGTGGAAGATTCGATGGCGGTCATTTCCGGTGGTGCCAATGCCGGATTGGTCCCGGGTGATTTTCTGGTGTTTTACCAGGAAGGATCAGTCCAGGATATTCCGATTTATCTGGGTGAAGCAGCGGTGTTGTTTACCAACGAGAATACGGCAACGGTAAGAGTTGTGTACTCCGTTAAAGAAATTCTCTGGGATCGTACCTATCTCGTGAAGAGACCGGAATAGCCTGATTTTCAGGTACCGGATTGTCCCGTAAGCGTCTTTGTGGGAGGGCAGCTGGAAAGCTGCCCTCCTCTTGTTTTGCGCAGGCCCGTTCCGATATATTCGCAGGTGAGCGACACAGAAGGGAAAGGAGGTCGGGTTCATGATCATCATTACCTCTCATTTGAACCTCGACTTTGACGGTTTTGCAGCTGCGCATCTTCTGAAGCTCCTTTTTCCGGACAGCGTGATGGTGTTTCCCGGTGCAAAGGAAGGCAAGTTGCGTGCATTTGAAGAGCGGCATTCCCTTGCGCTTCCACCTGACATATCTGTTTCCCGGCTCAAAGAGGTAGAGAATGTGGACGGTCTCGTTGTTGCGGACACCTCCAGCTTGCACAGGATTGGAATTCTGGCTCAATTGGTGAACCAGCTACCCGCGGACGCGATTCATGTGTTCGATCATCATGAATCCGGAGACGATCCCATCGTGACACCGAATCGTACAGTGAGGCCGGTAGGAGCCACAACCTCGGTGGTGGTAGGTCAGTTGCGGGACATGGGTATCGCCATTCCGGAAACGCTGGCCACACTGGGTGTCATGGGAATCTACGAAGATACGGATTTCCTGTCCTTTCCCGGCACGACCGCGGAAGATGCGGATGCTGTTGCTCACCTTCTGCGTTGTGGGGCCGACCTCAATGAAGTCGCAACGGCACTGAAGCATCCGCTGAATGCCCGTCAGATTGAGTTGTTTAACCAGATGATCCCGCTTCTGGAACGCCATACGGTTCAGGGACGCCAGGTAGCCATGGTTCAATTTGTTTCGGACCGTTTTGAACCGGACATCTCTTCGGTTGTGCACCGAATCATGGAACTGGAGAATCTCCGGTTGTTTTTCTGCATGGTTCAGATGGACAACAAGACGTTCCTGATCGCCCGCAACCTGTACTCGGATCTCGATCTGAAGTCTCTGCTCTCAGACTTGAAAGAAGGCGGGGGACATCGGAATGTGTATACGGCGATTTTTCGAAACCAGACGGTGTTTGAGGTACGCCAGTTGCTGGATGGAATATTAGGCGGCCTCCCTTCTGCTGTGAGAGCGTTGAATGTTGCCCAACCCCCGGTTCAGATTCTGGGGCCCGACACGATTGTGGCGGACATCTTTGAGCTGATGAATCGCCTGCGTGTCAATTCGCTGCCGGTACGGAATCCGGAGACAGATGAATTGTACGGGGCTGTCATGAGGCAGGATGTCGATTATGCCATTGTGCACGATCTGGGTCATCTGCCGGCAGCTTCCATTATGCATGCCGAGGTGGAAACGGTAGATGCCACTGCAGATATCCAGGATGTTCGGGATCTGTTCATGAATTCAAATGCGAAACTGGTGTTTGTACGCGATGAGAATGGCCGTCAGACGGGAATTATCACACGGACCGCTGCGTTCAAGCAGGCGATTCTGATCAGCGATACCAAACTGAAGCAGGTAAGCTACGGGGAACGGATGAAACGTCTGCTCCCGCCGGGACTGATGGATATCGTGAAGACGGCCTCACGGGTTGCAGACAGAATGGGAATTGACATCTATCTGGTGGGTGGTTTTGTCCGGGATCTGCTTCTCAGGCGGTCAAACGAGGATCTGGACATGGTGGCCAGTACGGATGGAATTCGATTTGCACAGGAGTTGGCTGTGGAAATGGGTGCACGGTGTGTTCCTCATGAAAAATTCCATACCGCCGTGCTGGTTTTGCCGGACGGGCAGCGTCTGGACGTGGCGACAAGCCGGTTTGAATACTATCGGACCCCCGGTGCGTTGCCCGAGGTCACCAGTGCGCATGTTTTCCATGATCTGTACCGCCGTGATTTTACAATCAACGCGATGGCATTGAGAATCAGCGGGAAGAAGTTTGGAGAACTGGTGGATTATTTCGGCGGACGCCGCGATTTGAAGGAGGGAATGATCCGGGTTCTTCATTCACTGAGTTTTGTTGATGACCCGACCCGTGTTTTGCGGGCGATCCGGTTCAAACATCGGTTCAAACTGAGAATCGGCCGGACGACCATGAGCCTGATGAAGGCGGCCGTGGAAATGGATCTGTATGACCGGATCTCCGGATTCCGGTTTCAAAAGGAGATTCGTCTCCTGTTTTCTGAACCCAATGCGTCTTTGATCCTGGAGGATCTGGAATATTACGGCGGTCTCCGGTTCTTTCACCCGCAACTGACGCTGGACCCGTTTACCCGGGATCTCTCAACCGCTGTAGATTCCGTCGTCGCGTGGCATAGACTGCAGTTCGACGAACGGGTCGCTTACTGGCTGATCTATCTCATGGCAATCCTTGTCCATGCCAACGTGAAACAGAAACGTCACGTGTGCCGAAAACTGGTCCTGCGGAAGAAATACAGCCGGCAGATTATGCGTTTCAGGGGTTTCCTGAGAGGGTTGGAGATTTTGTTTGACCGGACAGGGGACAATATCAAACCTTCGCGCATCTTTCGGGCCATGGCAAACATCGACCCCGAAATGCAGATGTTCGCGCTGGCCTATTTTGACGAGGAACGAATCAAACGTGCCATCAGCCTGTATCTGACCCGTTATGTGTCTTTTCCTTTTCACGTGTCTGGTTCTGATCTGATACAGTCGGGGGTTCCGGAAGGTCCCGAAATCCGGGATCTGCTGGAGGAAATCCGCTCATGCTGTCTGGATGAACATGTCGAGGAGAGGGAAGAGCAACTGAAGATCATGCAGCGCATTATCGGTGAGCGAAACTAGCATGTTTTGGAACTACAGACCCTGCATCCATTGAGAAAGGCGAATTCCGATGGTCTCCAGCGGCAGTTGTTCCGTTGCCAGTCCGGTTTCCATTGCAGCCTTGGGCATTCCATAAACAATACAGGTTGCCGGTGATTCAATCAGGATTCTGCCCCGGTGATCGTGGACGTCAACAATGCCGGCGGTCCCGTCATTTCCCATCCCGGTAAGAATCACAGCCGCAAGTCCTTCTCCATATTGAGAGGCGGCAGTTTCCATCAGTCGATCGATGGAGGGAGTGTAGCGGTCCTGAAGACCGGGTTCCAGGAGACGAATACGCCCTTCAGCAATTTCCATGTGGCGGTTTCCCGGTGCGACATACACGGTACCCGGAATCGGTTCTTCCCGATCTTCTGCTTCCTTGACGTTTGCCTGAAGCAGGAGGTTGAGACGCTGAGCGAAAACGGAAGTGAATGCACGGGGCATATGTTGACTGATCAGAACGGGCACATTCAGGTCGTTGTCGATCGCTTCGAGGATACGTTGAATTGCGGTCGGCCCTCCGGTTGAAGCGCCCAGGCAAACACATTGCAGTGAACCGGTTTTCCGTTTTCCTTCCGGTTTTACCTTTTCGGCTGGTACTTGAGCCGGAGAATCGGTGGACCTCTTTCCGGGTCTTACGGTTGCGTGAAGCGCAGCTTTGATCTTTTCCATCAGATAGTCACGAAATTCAGATTGAATATAGGTTTCCGGTTTGGTAATGAAATCCACGGCTCCGATCTCCATGGCTTTGAAAATGTTCTGATCCGTTCCCATGGACGAGAAAACCAGAACCGGCACCGGGTGATTGGCCATAAGCCAGCGGAGAAAGGTGAATCCGTCCATTCGCGGCATCTGAAGATCCAGAATGACCAGGTCGGGTCCCTCTTTCATGGTGATGCGAATGCCCTCTTCTCCATCACTGGCTTTGAATATGCTTGAAAAGAGTTCAGACTTCTGCAGAACCAGAGAAAGTTCACTCAGAATCAATGCCGAGTCATCCACCAGCAGAACACTTGTCATTGCGGTCTCCCTGCGGCCTCTCTTCGATAGTAGAAAACTGAATCCGCCCGTTGTGAAACAAGACCGGACGGCACATCCCGCAATGTTTCCGCTGCTGCCAGCAGAAGCGTTCCGTCCGCTCTCAGCCAGCTTTTCAGCCGGTTGAGGAGTTTCATCCGATTTGCTTCATCAAGATACATCAGTAAATTCCTGCACAGAATCATATCATACATTTCCCCCCCGGTTTGGCGTGTCAGCAGGTTGGCTGCAGTGAATCGGACGTTCTTCCTGAGTTCCTCCCGGATGGAATAAATCCCTTCCGATTCCATCAGGAAGAAGCGTTCAAGGTCTTCCCTGGAGACATCACGCAACGAATGGGAATGATATCGACCTTGATTTGCACGATCAATACAGGTGGGGGACAGATCAATCCCTGACAGGTGGACGGAGTCGGAAATCTCGGGAAACTGTTTCAATATTTCCATCCGGAGACTGTAGACTTCTTCACCGCTGGCGCAACCGGCGGAGAGAACGTGCAATTGCATTCTGTTGTCTGCCGCATGGGTTTCCTTCAAATATCGGGCAGCAAAGGAAATGCCGCGAGATTCCCGACAGAATGAAGTTTCGTGGGTGGTAACGCGATCGAACAACTGTTCCATCAGTTCCGGGTCCCCCAGCAGTATGCCTGGGAATTGATCCCGGTCCAGCTGTTTTTCCAGAATCAGACGATCAACTCGTATCCGCAGTATTTCCCGGTTCCCGTCATGGATGGCCATGCCGGTCCGGGTCTGGATCAGATTGAAAACGGCTTCATAAAGAAATGAGTCTGTCACCTGGTTCATCCTTGAGGATTTCCGGAACGTCGAGAATCGGGATCAGCCGGTTCCTGAAACGGACAACCTGCCTGATGAAGCGGGCCGGTTCATGTGCCGACTCATTCTCAGACGGGAGGGTCGCCTGGTTCATGTGAATATGCTGGAGTGCCTCGTCGATGAAGAAGCCCGTGTTGCCGATCAGGAACACGATGTTCTTTCGGGGTTCATGTTCGATCTTGAGGTAGTATTCCATGTTCAGGATGGCCTGGGGCACACCTCGAAGCATGGCCAGATGGGTGATGTCGGGAAGTTGGATGGGAAGCGGGAAAACAGGGAGATCGGATCCGATTTCCCGCACATAGTGACTGTCGATTCCCAGTATGCGGGTTCCCGCACGAACCAGAAGAATCGCCCCTGTTTCACTCATGGCTGCCTCCAAGATGTTTGGCCAGTTCGGGGATATCCAGGACGTATCCCAGGGAATCGGCCGAGTAGTTGCAGATACCGGTGAAAAGGGGTATCCGGGCCGGTTTCCCGGAAAACGGTGTCATGGCGATTTCACGTTGTCCGAGGATGTCTTCGACAATTAAACAGAATGGTTGCTCGACATGTGCAATTCTGAGAACAATGCGGGTTTCCGTCGTGAGATCAGCCGTATTCAGCAATAGTGGAAGTCGGATGGCGGGCAATGATGTGTCGTGCAACCGATAGAACAACCGGTCTCTCACGTAATCCGTCTCGTCTTCAGCGTACGGCTGGACGTCGGCCACGAACAACAATGGCACCGCCAGCACGGTGTCACCGGAACGGACAAAACAGACGGGTAGAATTGCGCGTGTGATGGGAATCTGAAGAATGAACGCAGTTCCGGCACCGGGCTTGCTTCGAACCTGGATGCTGCCTCCAAGACGGTTAACATCTTCTTTTACGGCGTCCAGTCCCACACCTCGTCCGGATACTTCGGAAACGTCCTCTGCGGTGGAGAATCCCGGCTGAAAAATCAGTCCCATTATTTCAGTGTCCGCCAATGATTTGAGGTTGGGAATCAGTCCTCTTTTCTCTGCCTGTTTCCCGATACGGGTCAGATTGAGACCGGCTCCATCATCCCGTATTTCAATATGGACAGCATTTCCCTGCTGAACCGCCGTCAGTTCAATTTGTCCGACGGGGTCTTTTCCCGCCTTTTTGCGAACGTCGGGTGGTTCAATACCGTGGTCCACGGCGTTTCTCAACAGGTGAATCAGGGGGTCCTGCAGACGGTCCGTCACCCGTTTGTCGATTCGTACATTGCCACCGGAGAATCTCACTTTTACTTTTCGGTCAAGGGATTCGGCAGTACGGAGAACAGATGTTTCCAAAGGACGAAACAGGGTCTCCAGGGGAACCATGCGAAACTGGACGATTCGTTTCTGCAAACCAGCGATCTGTTCACCGATCCGATCCAGCCGGAAATGAACCTGGTCGGCCTGAAGGTCTGCATGTCCGGACTCAAGAAGCTGGTTCACGTCCCGTTTCAGCTGGTTGCGGATCAGCATCAGATCTTCCAGTTGGCGGACGAGGGCGTCCAGTTCGCTCAACGGTACCCGGACGGACTCACCTGCAGAGGCTGCGACGGGTTGGGATGTTCCGGTCTGCTGAGGCGTTGAAGGACCGGGCGGTGGTTCCGTATCATCCGGGGCTTGTGTTCCCGCATGAAGTGTTCTGACACGGGCGGATGTCGGGAAAACGGCTTTCAGGTTCTCGGGACCGTCCGGCCAGGCAAGAAGAATGGCAAATGAAATGCTCTGTTCATCGGCCGGTTCTTCCCCCGGAAGGGTGGCCAGCCATTCTCCCCGTTTGTTGATTTCTTCCTGTCCGTGTTTCATGTCGCGGTCAAACGTGTCGAAATCATATGTTGTACGAACGAGGTAAATTGCACTACCTGCTGAAAGACTGGCATGGAGCCGGGCAAGTTCCATATCATTCAACTGTTCGGCAACGGAGTCCGGCAGGATGTCAACCTTGGGACGCCGGACAGATGATCCGTCGCCGGTCAGTTTTATCAACCGGTTCATGACGTCGGATTGCATGTCCCGATCGATGCTGTCCTCTCCAATTGTAGCGATCGATTCAAGGTAACGGTCGATGATTTCGGTACACAGGACAAGCTGTCCGGTCAGGTCGCCGGAAAAAGGGATCTGTCCTTTTCGAACGGCGTCCAGCGTATCTTCAACCGTGTGGGCGAAACGGGCCAGTCTCGAGAAATCGTTCATTCCGGCCAGACCCTTCAGGGTATGAAATGAGCGAAATATCTCCTGTGTTTCCTGCACGGGTTCACGGCCCTCATCAATGCGCTCCCGCGCAGTTTTGATGGTCTGATAGATCGTTTGGTTGAGTTCCCGGGCCTCCTCAAGAAATCCCCGCGTCAGGTCTTTCATGTGCTCCCTCAGAAAAACCGCAGCAGATTGATGCGGCTGGGTATCGGATTTTCATCCAGTATACCAACAGGTTGAAGTGGAAGTAAGGGTTTTCTCCGCGTAATACTGAGCCCGAGCAGGGCGTCCAGGTGTTGATCGTCCAGCCTGATGTAGCTGGCGGGGACGAAATGGTGGGAGGAAAGCGGATCGCTGAAAAGCCATCCGAGGTCCGGATAGTAGATTTCAACGAATCGGTGAAGAGAAGTCCCGGCGAGGGTTTTGGTATCCCGGTCCATGATCACTCCGACGGCTTCGCGTGCGGGAATTCCGGCCAGACGCAGTAACTGGACCGTTGTTCTCGCTGCATCATTGCAGTCCCCGCTGTATGCACCCAGTCCATGATCGGAGTACGTGAACTGGTCGGATACCCATGTGAGCACGGTGGATACGGCGTTCCAGTAACCGTGGATATGGGCGAGTCTGCGCTTCAGACTCGGTGGCAGTCGGTGGGGAGGAACTTCAAATTCTGTGGCCAGATCGTCATGTATCTCCGGTGCCGGAATCTCGTATGGGTAGGGCACACCGTAGCGGACCGGCATGGCGGAAATGTTTACAATCAGTTTGCCGGATGAATCACAGGAAAGCCGGTATCCGGCATTCTGATAGGGGGAGAGAATGTCCGAGGCCTGGTACAGAGCTTCCTGTCGACCGGTGACACCCCGGGCAGACACGGGGATAACGGTGGTGAAAACAAAAATCAGAAAAGCGGCGGTGGACAGCCCCCGGAAGATGCGGGCCGGTGTTCTCATGATCCGGAGCCGGGAAGTGCATGATGAACGGCATCCAGAACGCCGTTCACAAACTGTCCCGATTCACCGTCCCCGAACCGTTTTGCAATTTCGATGGCTTCATTGATGATAACGGCGGGCGGCACGTCTGAGGTCAACAGTTCGTACACAGCGGAACGAAGAATGTTCCGGTCCACGATGGACATGCGAGCGATTTTCCAGTTTCGGGATTTGCATTCAATGAGGGCGTCAATCCGTTGCCTTTCGTTCAATACGCCGGCCGCAATGTGTTCGGCATAGCTGCGAACGCTTTCTCCGGGGGTGCGATCCAACCAGAAGGTTCGGATAATGGTATCAAACGAAGCGTGCAGCAGATCTGCCGCATACAGAATCTGAAGGGCAAATTCGCGTGATTTTCGTCTGGTTCCCATATAAAAGAGCCTCCTGCGATCCTCAACATTCTAACACAATGATGGATCGTGAGCCGAAAACGCCCTATAGTATCACTATGAAGAAAGAAACGGAAGGCGTTGCATTTGATGTCGCATTGCTGAGTTCCGGCGGACACGTTTTCACATATCGCGGCGATGCCGATACGGCTGTGGGTACGCTGGTCAACGCCCGGCTGGGAAACCGGATCGTCAGGGGAGTGGTTTTGGCCCGTTCCGAACGTGAACCGGATGGATTGAAGGAGATGACACCGGTCTCCGGGGACCTGCCGCCACTGCCCGACGAGCTGGTTCATCTCATCAGGCAGTTGTCCGCATACTATTTCACCGGTCCGACAGCATTCTGGCGTACGGCGATTCCCCGGGGATTTGTCCGCCAACGCGGTTACCGGTATCGCTGTACGAAGAAACGGATTTCCGTCTTCCTGACAGAGGAGGAATTGTCGGTGCTGGCCTGGATCGGAGACCGGGAAGTCAGTCAGCTGTCCGTGGTCAGACAGTTCGGTTCAGGCGTATCCGCGATATTGGAAAGACTGGTTGAGTTGGGTCAGGCTGACCGCACACTGGATGTTGATCACAAAGTGGTCGAACGGGCCAAGCAACGGGCCGTGGTGGCTGCGCCGTCCACTGACGTTGCACGTGTGGCGGAGTTGAAGGAGCGGGCGCCCAGGCAGGCGGAAGTACTGGCTTACCTCGTGGAGAACCGGGTGGAGGAATTCCATCTCTGCGCGGAACTGAATGCGCGTTTCTCCTGCGGGTATCGCGTATTTGATGTGCTGGAAGAGAAGGGGCTGGTGAAAACCTTTACGGATTTCCGGTCCCTGGTTCGGGGGAATCGCATGTTCCGGGAGTATCTGCCGCTTACGGGTGAGCAGCAGGCATTCATCGATCAGTTCAACGAAAATCCGGATGGGGTTCACCTGCTGCATGGGATTACCGGGTCCGGAAAGACCGAATGTTACCTCCGCTGTGCGGACCGGGTGATTGAGCAGGGGGGCAATGTGCTGTATCTGGTGCCCGAAATCGGACTGACACCGGCCGCGGTTTCCAGAATGAAAGTACGATTCGGATCCGATGTGGCCATTCTGCATTCAGGTCTCAGCACCGGTGACCGGTTGTCGGAATGGCTTCGCATCCTGACCGGACGCGTTCGGATCGTGGTGGGTACCCGTTCCGCTGTATTTGCGCCATTGCCGAATCTGAAACTGATTGTTGTGGACGAGGAACATGATCCGTCCTACAAACAGGCAAACCATCCCCGGTACCATGCGGTGCATGTCTCGCTGTTTCGAGGGGAGCATGCCGGTATTCCCGTGATTCTCGGTTCCGCGACCCCCAGTATGGAAAGTTATGCCCATGCGTTGAGCGGCCGTTATCGATTGTCCAGACTGGAGGACCGGGTGGCCGGAGGTGATCCTCCCTCAATCCGGCTGGTGGACATGCGGGAGGTGTTCGAAAAGAACCGTGGACGGAAGGCAATGTTCAGCGGTGTGGCGCTCGACGCCTTGAAAGAAACGTTGGATACCGGCGGACAGGCGGTAGTGTTCCTCAATCGTCGGGGTTTTGCGCCGTTTCTTCTCTGTCGCCGATGCGGGCGCGTGGAACAATGTCCCCACTGTTCCGTGACGCTCACGGTTCATGCAGGAAAGCAGGGTGACCCGCTTCGTTGTCACTACTGTGGGTTCTCACGGGGTCTTCCCCATGTCTGTCCGGACTGCGGGGACGACTTTATCCAGATGATCGGTTTCGGTACCCAGCGGGTGGAACAACGCCTGCGGAAACTGTTTCCGGACAAGACCGTATTCCGGGCGGATCGGGACACCATGGGCAGCCGGTCTGCGTTTCAGGACCTGACTGACCGGATGCTGGCACGTCGAATCGATGTTCTGGTGGGCACCCAGATGATTGCCAAAGGACACCATTTTCCGGACGTGGATCTGGTTGTGGTTCTGGATGCAGACACGGGGCTGAAGTTCCCTGATTTCCGGTGTGCGGAACGAACCTTTTCGTTACTGATGCAGGTGGCCGGTCGCGCGGGACGCACACGGGCCGGAGGACGCGTTCTGATCCAGACCTACCTGCCGGACAATCCGCTGTTCGGAGAACTGGGCCGGAGTGATTATCACGGTTTTGCAGAGCGTGAATTGCGGTTCAGACGAAGTGCGGGTTATCCGCCTTCCGGCTTTCTGTTGTCCCTGGAGTGCCGTAGCCGGGATGAATCGGCGGTCCGTGAGGGTGCGCGCGCGCTGTCCGAGGCCATCCGTTCCAGGGCATTGCAGGATGTACAGGTGCTGGGGCCAGCGCCTGCCGGAATGTATCGCATGAAAGATGTGTACCGGTTGAAGCTGCTGCTGAGAAGCCCCAATCGTTCGCAGCTCCGCAAGACGGTCGGTCCGTTGATCCGGTTCCATCAGGAGCAGCCCCGGACCGATTTCCAGTTGATTCCGGATGTGGATCCGCAGTTCTCCTGATAATCAATAATGCTAAAAATTTGAAAAATAAGAAAATAATGCAGGTGTGCTAAAAAATTAGCAAAAAAACATTGACAGGCGCAGAAAAGTGCTAGATATTTAGCATATGCTAAACATTTAGCATACGGGGCCGTATACAGGTTGAACGTCAATTCGAACGGGAGACGGGAATGACAACGTTGAAGAATCTCAGTCGCAGGGAACGGCAGATCATGGAGATTCTGCTGGAACTGGGGTCCGGTTCCGCGCAGGAAGTCCGGGACCGGATGGAGGACGCACCCAGCTATTCCGCAGTGCGAGCCATGTTACGGATTCTGGAAGAGAAAGGTCACCTGGAGCACCGCCAGGATGGCCCTCGTTATGTATATGTGCCGATCGCCTCATTGGATGAGGTCAGGAAATCAGCGCTGGCTCATCTGATGGACACACTGTTCGACGGTTCAGTGGAGGACGCAGTGGCGGCATTGCTGGATATCCGGGACCGGGATCTTTCCGGTGAGGAACTGGAACGGCTTCGCCGGCTGATTGAACAGGCCCGCAGGGAAGGACGTTAGTATGGATACCGTGATGCAGACACTCCTGGCATTTCCCTGGCTTCTATTGCTTGTCAAGGCCACTCTGATCCTGTCGGCGGGCCTGATTACGGTTCGTTTCATGAGAAACTCAGGGCCGACCATGCGTTACATGATCTGGGTAACGGTTTTTGCGGCACTGTTGCTTCTCCCGATCGTTCAGCTGAATGGCACCGGATGGCATGTGCCGGTAAGTGTCGGTACGGATGAAATCGAGTCATCCACCGTAGAGACCACCATCCAGACGACACAACTTGTATCGGCAGGATCCGCAGACCTTGTTCAGACGCATCAGACAACATCCGGAACAGTTACATCTGGGGACGCCGAAACGGCGCCGTTGATGCTGATGTTGACCGATACGATTGTCAACCATGAAGCTGCCGGAAACGAAGGCACCGTGGCTCTGTGGAATCAGTTGGGAAAACTTGTTCTCGGCATTCCGCCCGTTTATCTGTTGATCGGATTGTGGGTTGCGGGCATCTTTCTGTTGCTGAGTCGGCTTGTTGTGGGACGCAACCAGGCCAATCGGCTGTACAGGGATTCGCGCCTTGTATCGGGATTTGACTGGCAGTTTGTGGTGGATTTTGTACGTAAATTGGTTCGTGTTTCGTCTCCGGTTGACGTGGTTCAGAACCGGCAGGTCTCCATTCCATTGACCTTTGGTGTGGCCCGTCCGGTTGTCATGCTGCCCGGTTCGGCCGGGAAATGGGATCTGGATCGTCGTCGGATTGTCCTGATGCATGAGTTTGTGCACGTGAAACGAAGGGATGACCTGATCCGGCTGCTGGCACGACTTGTGACAATCCTCTACTGGTTCCATCCGCTGGCATGGCTGGCGTTTCACCACCTGAAAGAAGAGCAGGAAAAAGCATGTGACGAAACTGTACTGAAGTCCGGGGTCCGGGCTTCCGCCTATGCCACGCATCTGGTGGATCTGACCAGGGGGTTGCGGCCGATCCCGCTGGCCGGAGCAGCAACGTTGGGTATGGCGAGACGGAAGGAACTGGAAGGTCGTCTGACCAACATCCTGGATCCGAATTTGAAAACCCGAAAGGAGATTCCGATGAAAAGGAAATTGATCACCATCGCAGCACTGGCAATGGTTGTCGGTCTGCTGGCGACTGTACATCTTACGGCCCGTGCCGCATCCTGGGATGCCGTTTCCGCTGAGGGTCATATGAATCAAACCATGATGACCGGAGGAGACCAGGAAAAACCGGAAACACCGCCAGCTCCTCAAACGCCCGCCACTCCGGAAGAAGTGAAAGTTACGACTGAAGTCACAGTTCCACCCGCACCGGAAAAGGTCGAGAAAGAAATGCTTGTAAAGGTGAAGGCGCCGAAAGCGACCTGGGTTGCGGCGGATGGCGATAAGAAAGTCCAGAAGATCGTCGTGAATGTGGATTCGGACTCTGCCGACGCGGAACAGACGTTCTTCGTGAAGAAGGGTGATGACGATGTCGTATTCGTCAGTCCGGACAGTGTCGATCATGTCCGCAAAGAAGTGGAAAAGGCCATGGTTGAGCTGAAGAAAGCCATGGCGGAACTGGGAAAAAAGAAAGTGGAACTGGGAAATCTGGATCAGGAATTGAAACAGAAACTGGCCACGTTGAAGGTGGACGACAAGGAAATACAGAAACAGGTTCAGGAAGCGATGACCAAAGTCCAGGAGCAGTTGAGGCAACAGATGGAACAGAACCATGAGGTGATGGAACAACTCCAGCAGTCCATGGAAAAGCTGCATCAACAGCTCAAAGACAACGAGATGACCTGGCATGCCAAGGGCGATGAGATGACGTTTCATATCCAGAAGCTGCATGAACTGGATGGCCTGAAAGAACTGGAAAAGCTTGAAGTGCTGAAGGAGCTGGAAGCGCTGGACGAAGAGGAACTGGCACAGAAAGCGGAAGCCATTGCAAAAGCTCAGGAAGGAAATGCAAAGCGCATCGAAGTGATCGTGAAGGCCCGTGAAGCGGAATCGAAGGCCCGGGAAGAAGCCATGCGCAAGCGGGAAAAGGAACTGCAGGAAAAGGTAGAAAAGCGCCTTAAGGAGCTGAAAGAAAAGGGCCTGATCACCGAAGAGCAGGCAATGGAAGAACGACGCAAGGCCATGGAAGAAGCCATGCAGGCCCGCAAGCTTGAATGGAAGAAGCTGAACGAAGAGCGGATGAAGGAACTGGAAGAGAAACAGCAGATCGTCATCATGAAGGAAATGAGCCTGGAAGAAGGACGGTTGAAAGACCTGGAAAAAGAACTCAATGTCAAAGGCGTGAAAATCTGGAAAGACGCGGGCGGGGACAAGGACTTTATCATTGCGCTGGACGATGATTCCCATTACAGCATGGACGAACTGGAAGGTGGAAATCTGAAGATTGCGGTCCGTATCCAGACAGACGGACTTGAGAAATCAGATTTGAACAAGTTGCAGAAGGCCGTCAAGAAACTCAAGAAGTCCATTCCGGACAACGTAACTTTTGACGATGAAATGACCGACGCCAGTTGCACCGTTAAACTCTCTGTAAAA
>DAINNF010000017.1:0-29579 GCA_036736005.1 Acidobacteriota bacterium | reverse complement strand
GACGGTGGAAGGATACCCGGCCCCAATCCGGATCTATGCCCGGGCCAACCGCTAGGTTCGGGATCGACCGTTCAGTACGTTCTTCAGAAAAACACCGGTGTGGGATTTGCTGTTCGCTGCCACCTGCTCCGGTGTACCGTGAGCAATCACCTCACCGCCGGCGTGGCCCCCTTCCGGGCCCAGGTCCACAATATAATCCGCCGATTTAATCACGTCCAGATTGTGTTCAATAACCACAACCGTGTTTCCCGCGTCCACCAGCCGATTCAGCACGCTGAGCAGTTTGTCCACGTCATCAAAATGAAGTCCGGTAGTGGGTTCATCCAGAATATAAAAGGTATTACCGGTAGCCCGCTTGGACAATTCCCGTGACAGTTTGATCCGCTGGGCCTCGCCTCCACTCAGGGTTGTGGCCTGCTGGCCCAGTTTGATGTAGGACAGCCCCACATCAAACAACGTCTGCAGCCGGTTCTTGATTCTCGGAATGGCCTGGAAGAATTCCAGTGCTTCCTCCACCGTCATACTCAGCACATCCGCAATGGTCTTCCCCTTATACTTGACTTCCAGCGTCTCCCGGTTGTAGCGTCGACCCTTGCACTGTTCACAAGTTACGTACACATCCGGTAGGAAATGCATCTCGATCTTCAATACCCCGTCTCCCGAACAGCTTTCGCATCGTCCCCCCTTCACGTTGAAGCTGAAACGACCCGGCTTGTAACCCCTCGCGCGGGACTCGGGAGTCTGGGCAAACAGCTCCCGGATGGGTGTGAACAGACCGGTATAGGTAGCCGGATTGGAGCGCGGTGTCCGTCCGATCGGAGACTGATCGATGGCGATCACCTTGTCCACCGCATCATGTCCGGTCAGCTTCTTCAGCCCGATTCCCTTCAGATGCCGGCGGTTCTTGATCCTGCGCAGCGCCTTGAAAAGAATCTCATTGACCAGGGTACTCTTGCCGCTGCCGGACACCCCCGTAACACAGGTAAACGTCCGCAATGGAAACTTGACCGTCAGATCCTTCAAATTGTGTTTGGAAGCACCCGAAACCGTAAGAGAACCGTCCGGTTTCCGTCTCCTTTCCGGAAGCGGGATCTTCCGGACACCGGACAGATATTGTCCGGTCAGGGAATTCGGACATTTACGGATATCGGCCGGTGAACCGGTACAGACCACTTCCCCGCCGTGCTCTCCGGCACCGGGGCCCAGGTCCACGACGAAATCGGCCGTGTCGATGGTTTCTTCATCATGTTCCACTACGATCACCGTATTGCCCAGATCACGCATCTTCATCAGGGTATTGATCAGCCGCCGGTTATCCCGCTGATGCAGACCGATGGAGGGCTCATCCAGCACATAGACGACCCCCATGAGACGGGACCCGATCTGGGTGGCCAGCCGGATCCGCTGGGATTCACCCCCACTGAGTGTGCCGGCCGCCCGGTCCAGCGTCAGGTAGGATAATCCCACATCGTTCAGAAATTCCAGACGCTGACAGATTTCTTTCAGGATTTTGTCCGCGATATGGGCCTGGGTTTCATTGAGCGGCAGGGAACTGAACGTCTCCAGTGCCTTCTCCACCGACAATTCGGTGTAGGCCATGATGTTCTGTCCGTTGATGGTCACCGCCAGACTCTCCGGCTTCAACCGACGGCCCCCGCAACTGGAACACTGGCGGGCGGACATGAACCGTTCCATTTCCTCCCGGACATAATCGGAGGTGGTCTCACGGTACCGTCGCTTCAGCTCCGGAATGATGCCCCTGAACTGGGACCGCCACTGGTATTTCGATCCCCGCCGGGTTTCATATACAAAATTCAACGCACGGTCACTGCCATACAGCACCACATCCTTCACTTTTCTCGGAAGGTCCCCGAACGGTGTCTTGAAATCAAAATCATAATTGGCTGCAACCGTCTTCAGAATGGCACTTCGGAATCCCAGGTCCGGATTCTTCAGTGGCAGGATGGCTCCTTCGGAAATCGACAGGGAAGGCTCGATCAGCAGTTCTTCATCAAACTCCAGTAGATCTCCCAGGCCGTGACAGTCGGGGCACGCTCCGTGGGGTGAATTAAAGGAGAAATTGCGTGGCTGCAGTTCGGGGATGTTAATTCCGCAATCCGGACAGGCAAAGTGTTCCGAAAAAAGCTCGGTCCGCTTCTCATCCAGGAACACCACTTCCACCAGGCCTTCCGCCAGCTGCAACGCAAGGTCCACCGATTCGGCGATCCGGGATCGAACATCGGTACTCACCTTGATCCGGTCAATGACCAGTGCAATGGTGTGACGGATGTTCTTCTCCAATTCGGGCGGATCGTCAAGCTGAATCATTTCCCCGTCCACCAGCGCCCGCACAAATCCCTTGGCCAGATAGGCCTCGAACAGTTTGCGGAACTCTCCTTTCCGGTCGCGCACCAGCGGCGCAGTGATCATGATTTTCGTTCCTTCGGTCAGGTCGGCCAGATGCTCTGCAATCTCGGATGCAGACTGGGAAGTAATCGGCTTCCCGCAACCCGGACAATGGGGCTCACCGGCTCTCGCAAACAACAGGCGCAGATAATCATAGATCTCGGTAACCGTTGCGACGGTGGATCGGGGATTCCGGTGAGTCGTTTTCTGTTCGATGGCAATCGCTGGAGACAGACCTTCGATCACATCCACATCCGGTTTTTCCATCTGGTCCAGGAACTGGCGGGCATACGCGGACAGGGATTCCACGTACCGCCGCTGTCCTTCCGCATAGATGGTGTCAAACGCCAGGGATGATTTTCCGGAACCGGAAAGTCCCGTGATCACCACCAGCTTCTCCCGGGGAATGCTCAGGTCGATATTCTTCAGGTTATGGGCGCGGGCGCCCTTGATCAGTATGGTATCCATAACAGGTTCGGTTACTCCTCGCGCATTCGATTCAACGAACGATTATAGCAGGGGATGGGGATAGAAGGGTGAAGTGTTCTGTGTGAAGTGTTCAGCAGGACAATGCGTGTCCAGGAAAACGAAAGGTGCTCCCTGCCGGGTCTTCCGTTTCCCACTCTCACTCTCACCCTCACTCTGACTCCTACTCCTACTCCTACTCCCACCCATCCGACGACTGTGCAGGTATTCTTCGTCTTGGCAAGGCACATGCGGCAAAGCCGCAGTGGATGGTGCATGGTGGATGGCGGACGGTAATCCAGAATCTAACTCAAGCTTAAGCTTAAACTCAAACTCAATCCCAACTGCGGTGGGACTTTGGGTCCTGACGAGGCGCATTCCGACGAGGAAGCTCAGCGTACACGGAAACGTCCGTTTCATTCCGACGTTAACGAATCATGCAGCCTGGAGCTGCGACGCCATTTTTCGCGAGATCAAGGCGCCGAACATCGAGAAAGCGGAGTGTACATAAACTGGTACTCGAGCATTCTGAGAGGTTCGGGAACGCAGAGATCGCGGAAAAGTGCCCGCAGCCACTCAGACGGTGTCGGGGTGTGCTTGTTTACACTCCCCTCCCCCCTCCACCTGCAACGTCATGTGTTGAATATGAAACCGTTCGTAAAGCACATCGGACACCGTATCCAGAAAATCGTCATTCATCATCCCATCCGGCATCACCACATGTGCCGTCAATGCCACCTCGGTGGTACTCATGGCCCAGATATGCAGGTCATGGAGCTCCGTCACTCCCGGCAACCCGCAGAGATAAGCGGTCACCGCATCCACGTCGATCCCACGAGGGACAAAATCAATCACCAGCCCCAGGGAATCCCGTAACAGACCCCATGTCCCCACCAGGATCACCAGCGCGATAATGATGCTGATAGCCGGATCCAGCCAGAGCCATCCCGTAAACAGAATGGCCACACCGGACAGCACCACGCCCAACGAAACGGCGGCGTCCGCAGCCATATGGAGAAAGGCCCCCTTGATATTCAGATCATGTTTCTGTCCGGACACAAAGAGAAGCGCAGTAATGGTATTGATCACAACGCCCGCGGCCGCCACGACGATCACCGTCATGCCGTCAACGGGATCGGGACGTTGAAAACGGCCGATTGCCTCCCGGATAATCACGCCCAGGGCCACCAGAAGCAGGAACGCACTGGCCAGTGATGCCAGAATGGTGACTTTGCGGTACCCATAAGTGCGCCTGGGAGTGGGGCGACGGGTTGCCAGATACGCCGCCACCCAGGCCAATACCAGACTGACCACGTCGCTGAGGTTATGCCCGGCGTCCGCCACCAGGGCGAGGGAATCGGCCAGTACCCCGTATACCACTTCAATGATGACAAAAACCACGTTCAATGCGATGCCGATTGCAAAAGCCCGGTTGTATGGTTTCGGTACTCCGTGCTGATGCCGCATATCATGCATGGGTATCACTCCTTCAGGCAGGAACAACCCGCCTGCCACGCATTGTAACATGATGAGAATCTGTAAGATTAAGATTGAATGCGAGCTTAAGCTTGAGTTTGAGTTTGAGAGTGGGTTCAGACAGAAAACGGACCCGTTGACTGGAGCGTTGTTGAAAGTTGCAGCCGTGTCAAGGGAGAAACAATGAGGGGGGCCGAAGCCCCCCTGCATTGGTCATTCCGACTTCTCAGCCGGACGGAAACGGCTACCCGTTTTCCGTGGATCACCGGAATATCCCAGTGCCTTCCAGTCCAGACGGCCACCTTTCCTGCTGTGGCAGTCGGCACATTTCAGTGACTGTGATGCCGGCAGCACCTCGTGGAAGAGGCCCATATACCGCTCCACCGTCACCCACTCAAAATCATCCGCTGTAATATCGATTCCGAAATAGTCTTTGGCACCCATGATCACACCTTCGGTGACATTGCCTGTCTTGAATACATGATTCACATAAATGGGTACCAGCTTTCCCGACTTCTTCAACATGGGCAATTTCGCTCCATGCACCTTGAACGGGTAGATCCTTGCGTTCGCATCCTGAATGTTGCCATCCGGATACGCCATGCGGACCTTACCGAACACCGGTTTCACCGGCTTTTCGGGATCCTGACCAATGGTTTTCCCGTTCCACCATGCATACTGCGGGATCACATGCTTCTGCATATCTATCTCCGCTTCCCACTTGCCGTTCTCCGCATGCTGGTGAACATGGGACCAGTCCCGGAACATATCCGTCGCGTCATAACGTGCAAAATCGGGTATGTGACATACCGTGCAATGAACACTCTTGACGTGCTTGTTCAGAACGCCGCTGCTGTGAGGATCATCCCCGTGACAGTTCTCGCAGGCCACCTTTTCACCGGGCAGATCGGTAGTCGCAAGGTCCACGCCCCGCCCCGCGATGCGGTGGTCTTTCGTGGTGTGGCATTCTACACAGGCCATATCATTGGCAAAATGCACGTCCAGGTCTTCCTCCGGGTCAAAATGAGCGGATTCCAGATCACCCCGTTTGAAGTTGGTGCCGCCTCCGGCTCCGGCATGACAGCGCAGACACATGGGCGCCGTGGGTCGCCGGACGTTTTTGGCCCGCAGCGTCAGGAGATCGGGACCATCCTTCGGCACCCAGCGGAAACCATCGCCCTGTTTGACGATCTTGCGCTGATAGCCCGGGGCGTGGCAGATCATACAGTCAATATTCTCCAACTGTTCCCGACTCATCTCAGCAGACGGCTTCAGGCCGAAGCCCGTATGACACTTGGAACATCCGTCTGCAATCACGTCGCCCTTGTCATTTTTCACGATATCGATCCAACTGGAACCCGGGTTGGTACAGAAATCATTGATGTCCACCATCTTGCCCCGGGTTTTTCCCGCCTGGGAACCCAGCATATCGGGTGCTTCGGCCCGCCACTGATAATGCGCGCTGTGAAACACGTCTTTCGCCTGTTTCATATGGCACTTCAAACAGGTCTTGGTGCCCTCGTACTTCTGAATGTAATTGTAGTGAGGAGGATCCAGGTCTTCGTCATCATCCTGTGCACTGGCGGAAACCCATCCAAAGATCAGGAACACCAGCATCAGTGCAAATAACCGTTTCATACCATCCGCTCCCTTCTTGAGCTGTTTCGCATCAGTACCGTACCGTCAGGGAGAAGTAGAGGTTGCGTACCTTGTCGGCGATCGGCATCAACGCATCGAATGCCGTTGCATCTTCAATCTTCACCGGTTCGCCCAGCGGGTTCCCACTGCCCGTGTAATCGTAATCATAGAGCTGGTAACCGCCGGTCAGGAAGAAGTGGTTCCCGAAGAACGGATAAACGAAATATGCTTCATATACGTCACCCCGTGCTGCCGCCTTTGCGCCGGCGATATTGTCTTCCGCCCCGGTAAAGTTGAACCAGTATCTGGATCCGTGGTTGTATTCGGCACCCACCCGGGCACCGTTTCCAAAATTGTAGGCCAGGCCCAGCCAGTAGGCGTGACCATCATGGTCTTCCTGTCCCCCGTTGGAGTTCAGGAACGCATCCTTACCCCAGAACTGCATCATGGGATTCTGGGAACGACCATCCGGTTTCGCCATACTGATGGAGTACGATGCAAACCAGTCCAGATTGCCGTGGGTCCCTTCCAGCAGCAGACTGGCCATATCCATGGTACCGATGTTGGAAGTCGGCTGATTCCGGGAGATGTACCCCCCCTCGTTCGCCGAGAGATAGTATTCGTCAAAGGCACCGTCGCCGTTGATATCCAGACCCTGAACGATGAACGGCATCACCACCGTGCCGGTAAATCCGTCCGTAATGCTGAACGCATGTGCATAAATCAGGCTGGCTTCGAATTCCCGGGTCTTGTAAAGCTTGGCAATGAACCCGCCGAAATCCACGTCCTTCACGGACGCATTGGCGGACGTGTAGGAATAGGAGTTGCCGTACCCGGATTCAAACCCGTAACCGTAGCAGAACTTGAATGAAGCACCCGGAATGCCGGTGGCCTCTTCCAGATTCCAACCCAGTGACATCCCGTCAAACTGCCAGTTAATGATCGTGGCAATGGGAGATCCGCCCTTTACACCGTAATTGCGGTATTCCATGGGTGCGCCTTCTGTGGAAGGACGACGCCCCACAGAGAAGTGGAAATTGTCCGTTTCATATGTGAAGAAGGCCCGTTCCACACGAAGCTTGTCATCGGACGGGACAGATGTATCCAATCCATCCATCATCATGGAAGACATGGATCCGTTGAAGAAATTGGTTTCGGAACCGTTTCCCCACACCTTGTACATGGTGAGCCGGCCACCGAACCAGAGGTGCTCGTTGATACGGGAATCCATGTTGATACGAAGCCGTGTGGTATACAGAATGTCATTGTCATAATCATACACATTGGCCGGAACACCATTGAACATCATCTGATACAGGGGCATGTCCTGGGCTCCGAACCGGTTGGAGAAGAACGGTGCACCGAGACTGTTGGTGCCGATCATGGGCATATCATACGGATCAAATGCCATGTTGCCATTCATGTCCACGAACCCGTTGCTGTCAATGAATCCCATCTGCATCATGGCGGGCATCATGCCCATCAGCAGATCCTGGTTTGCCATGACAAATTGCGGATTGAAGGTGTACCCGGAACCCGAACCCATCGGCACGCCACCGATTTCACCGGCCGGAACGGCAAGACGGTTGAAGGACCACAGCCCCATCATGGTAGACGCCCAACCGGGAAGTCCACGCATATTGTCAAAACTCAGGCTGTCCACCCGGCTTCGCAGCTCAAAGGAAAAGTTGATTTTGTCCATGATGCTGTGCTGCTCGTTTACTTCCACCCGCTCGTCCAGCTCATCCAGCTGGTCCTGCAGATCCGCGATCTGCTCTTTCAGTTTGTCCAGATTGGTCTGTGCAAATGCTCCGGTGCAGCTCACCAGTACAGTCGCCAGCAGAATTACAACGATCCGTTTCATTGATTTACCCCATTATGTTTCTTGTATGATTCGTAATTTGAATGAATCTCTGAAAATCAGTCGCACGTCTGCGGTTTTTCGGAATCCATCGCACCGGAATAACAGAACGCCCACAAATTGTTGATGTCCTGTTCGGAGAGATTCAGTTTCGCGGTAATCTCGTCACCATGTTTCCGGTTCATTTTGGCAGCATTGTCTTTCAGATACCGCTTCCACTGCGCCCGCGTCTTATGAGCAGGCGTCAGTTTCTTCGCCTGTGAACCATCATGACAGGACTTGCATGTTTCCCGGTACATGGTTTTGCCGGCTTCCACATCCCCCGCTTTACGGTCCAGCGCCAGGGCCGCTCCTCCAGCCACAAATGCAATCGAAATCAGCATGACCAATGCTCGTTTCATTTTGAAACCTCCTGAAATTGTCTGCCGGTAACTTGTGAAATCTCGTACCAGCGGGTATTAGAATACTCGCATATTCTAACAACGTCAACCGCTTTGTGTATTTTTTTCACGAGATTATTGGAAAGAATGCATCTTATAGAGTTCTGTAAACCTTATGTTCCTCCTGATAGTGACTGACTCGAAAGAGGCATGCCTCATGAGCGGGGCATTTTCTGGAATTTTTTCTCGATCAGAGTAATAGGAATCGATACAAATAGCCCTTTCTCTCCGATTCCGGCCCGGTCCCTCAGTCTCCTACCAACTGAAACGATGGACTTCAAGAACGGCGTCCACCAAAAAAGGGGGCCGAAGCCCCCTGTTCCATTTCATTGCATTGCGTCTATGCTGTTCCCACCGGTTTTTTCTCTTCCAGATGATCCGCGATGATCAACGCGATGTCCCGACTGCTCACTTCCTCAATCCTGCCTTTGTCGGTCAAACCATCGTTCAGCATGGTTGCACAGAACGGACATGCCGTACAGACCATGTCGGCACCGGTGTCCAGAACTTCATCCGTTCGGATATGATTCACTCTGGTACCGATGGTTTCCTCGGTGAACATCAGGCCACCGCCCGCACCACAGCAGAGGCTGTGACGGTTGTTGTGCTTCATTTCCGTCAACTTGCCGCCCAGATCCTTCATCAGCTTACGGCCGGGCTTGTATACACCGTTGTGTCTGCCCATGTAACAGGGATCGTGGAAGGTAAAACTGAATGGTGCATCTTTCTTCAGTTTGAGTTTGCCTGAGTCCACCAGTTCCTCAATAAATTGGGTATGGTGTACGACTTCCACTTGAAAATCTTCTTCCAGCAGTTGTTTCGCGACAGCCGGATACTCGTTTTTCAACATGTTATATCCGTGGGGACACGCGGTAACAATCTTCCTCACACCATACCGCTTGATGGTTTCGATATTCTCTGCCGCCATCATCTGAAACAGATATTCATGGCCTGTTCGACGGGCCGGATCCCCGCAGCACTTTTCCTCGGTACCCAGGATGCAGAAATCAATACCGGCATGCTGAAAGATCTTTGTCATGGCCACCGACACCTTCTTGTTGCGGTCATCGAAAGAACCGGCGCATCCCACCCAGTACAGCACATCGTGGTTGTCCGTATCTTTCGCCAGCTTCACGTCCAGTCCATCCGCCCAGTCCGCCCTGGTGGAATCCCCCACGCCCCAGGGATTGCTGTTGTTTTCCAGGTTCTTGAAGAACTGGGTAAGTTCCTGCGGGAACCGCGATTCCATCATGACCCCGCTCTGACGGACGCCGATGATCTTGGGAATGTGCTCGTTCAGGACCGGACAGGCCTGCATGCAGGCACCACAGGTCGTGCACGTCCAGATCTCGTCATCCTCATAAATGCCGTCGATCAGCATGGGCAGTTCATGGTCAGAATCCTTGAGCTTCTTCTTTCCTTCCGCCAGCAGGCTGTCCCGCATTTTCGTAATGATCAACTTGGGAGAAAGGGGTTTCCCGCTGATGGCGGCCGGACAATAGTCGGTACACCGGCCGCAATCGATACATGCAAACCCGTCCAGCAGGTCTTTCCACGTCAAATCGGACAGCTTTTCTACACCGAATGTTTCTGAATTCTCCAAATCCAGCGGCTTGATGTAGGAAAACGACCGTCGACTCTTGAACAGGATATTCAACGGTCCCATGAACATATGCATATACTTGGACCGCGGCACATAGAGTATGAACGCAAATACGTTGAGAATATGGACCCACCACCAGAAGTGAACCGCCGTATCAGAAGAAGGCAGCCAGCCGGCAATCCAGTTACCGACAAATGCCATGTGATCCGGACGGGGATTATGCGCCAGCGCAGCACCCTCGTACAGGAAGAACGTCAGGGTTACGGTGAACAGAAAGAAGTAGATCCAGAAAGACTCGCTCGTGCCATACGTATAGTTCGACTTCCGGACAATCCACCGTTTGATGGAGAAATACACTACCGCCACAAACACCATGACCCCGAAAGAATCCGCAATAAGCGCATGAACGGATGAGACATGAACGTTCGGATTGAACCCTTCAATGATGTGATAGACCGTAATGGTGTCAAATGTCAGCGAACCATACAGGATAAAGAAGTGGATGAAACCGGTAAATGGTCTTTCCGGTTTCACGGAACAAAGGAGCAGGAAAAAGGAACTGACCGCATCCCCGATTCTCACCAGTATCCGGTCCGATCGTTTCTCGCTCAACCCCAGTTTCATCAGTTTGTATCGGAAGACCAGCGGCTGGAAGAAGAAATAGATGGTTAATACCAGTACCACCAGGAACACAATGGATTCGACAAACGTCAGCATTCCGTCTCCTTTTCCTGTTTTTGTATTTGGATTCTCAAGAAGGACGTGCAGCAATCCATTTCAGGCACCCCCCTTTCGGCCCAAAACTGAATGACTATTCATTCATTCTATGACAACGTGTTGGATTGTCAAGGTCATTATAAGCGAACGGACATATGGAGGGAAGCATTCATCGTCACCTCCGAGCCATGTCTTTCCTGCCCTCTTTCCGTTGTATGTATGATATTCTATCTCCGCTATGCATATCTTCTTTTTTTTCTATATCTCCATGATTTTGTTTTTTCCCTTATGTGCACATATTGTATCGTTCCTGGACTTGTGTATTGCATTTTTCAATCGAAAGGACTACCTTCAGTAGAGGAGTTTTTCAATGAATCTACTGGATTTCTGGGTGCCCTGGATTGTCCTGGCGATATTGTGCGTAGGCTGGATGGTCATCATGTACCTGCAGCGGAACTTCAGACGCCGGTTGCGTGCAATGGAAACAGCCAATCAGGAACTGCGTGAACAGCTTCGCCATCTTCAGATACGGTCCGCCCACCTGCGTGCCGACCGCAATCAGCGAACAGGCTTCTATTCGGATCTCGTTGACAAACTGCCGAATCGTATCAGTCAGCTTATCTCCGGTTCGGATGCCCGGGATCTCAGTCAGCTTCTCGTGGATATTGTGGCGGACCTCTTCAACCCTTCGGAAGTTGTTCTCTTCAATCTGATTCGTGACCGGCGACAATTGGTTCTGACAAACGCCGTGGGAATCCCCCCCGCCAAGATCGGAAACCGCTATGAATCCGAAACCGGAAGACCCGGGTGCGTTGTGATGAAGGGCATCACTATGACAACCAGAGATTTCCTGGGAGAATCTCTGTCCATGAAGCGCCGGATTCAGGCCAATCCCTGCCCCGAATGTCAGATGGATGTTTTCACCCCGTTGTTTAAAGGGAGTCGCGTCTCCGGGGTACTGGGCATGCGAAGGGTCGCGGATACATTCACAACGGAAGAGATCGCCGTATTTCGCATGATTTCCGAGATGGGGTCCAATGCCATCGCATTCCGTTCCCTGTTGACACGCTATCAGAAGATGGCTCATCAGGATGGTCTCACCGGTCTGGTCAGTAAATCACAATTCAAAGTGATGCTGGGCGATCACCTGATGAATGCTTCCATCAGTTGCGATCCCATCGCCGTATTCATGTTCGACATTGATCACTTCAAAGCATACAACGACCGGAATGGTCATCTGCAGGGAGATGAACTCCTGAAAGAACTGTCCACTCTGATCTTACGCCATGTCCGGGAGAGCGATATCGCGGCACGTTACGGCGGGGAGGAGTTTGTGATTGCTTTACCGGGTCTGGATCTGAAAGCAGCCATGCGCGTTGCCGAATTCCTGAGTCGGAAAATTGAGGAGCACCCGTTTTCCAATCGTGAAGCACAACCACTGGGCATGGTTTCGGTGAGCGGCGGGGTTGCCGCTTATCCGGAAGACGGAGACACCGTGGATGAACTCCTTTCGGTTGCGGATGCCCGTCTTTATGGAGCCAAGAACAAGGGCCGAAACCGTATCGTCGCTACCGGCGTCGCATTTCAAAAATAGTGATCGAACGCCTCTCGCAGTGTTTTCACAGCTTCTATCCGGAAGCGATCACTCTCCAACTCTTTCAATTGCTCTGGAAAGCCGGGCGGCACGAACGCCCGTTTGAATCCCATACTCCGCGCTTCTCTGAGTCGTTTCTCTAACTGTGACACAGAACGGATTTCACCTGCCAGACCGACTTCACCGATAAACAGATCCTCCGGGTCCAATGGACGATTCAGAAATCCCGATGCAACAGCAAATGCAATCCCCATATCGATCGCCGGCTCCTGGACCGCGAACCCTCCCGTAATGTTCACGTATACGTCGTCCCGCTGGATGGCAAAATCCAGTCGCTTTTCCATGATGGCCAGCAGCAGGTGCAGCCGGTTGGCATCGACACCGATACCCATTCGACGGGGAGTCCCGAAACCGGATTCGGCCGCCAGCGCCTGGACTTCCAGCAATATTGCCCGCGTACCCTCGATTGCAGAAACAATAGCCGATCCGGCCGCGTCACGTGCGCGCTCGGACAGAAATGCTGCCGAAGGATTGGGCACCGGTTCCAACCCATCAGCCGTCATATCGAAAATCCCAACCTCATTAGTCGATCCGAAGCGGTTCTTCACCGACCGGATCACACGGCGCGAATGATATCGTTCTCCCTCAAAGTAGAGTACCGTGTCCACGATATGTTCCAGGGTTTTCGGGCCTGCAATGGCACCTTCTTTGGTAATGTGGCCGATAATCACAAGGGGAATGCCACTGCGTTTTGCTGCATACAAAAACTTGGTTGTCGCCTCCCGGATCTGGGATACGGTCCCGGGAGCAGATGTCAACTCCTTTGAGAAAACCGTCTGAATCGAATCCACGACCACAAGCCCCGGATGTGTAGGCAGCTGATCCAGAATACCCTCAACGGTAACTTCGCCGGAAACAAGTATATTTTCATGTGTGCAACCGATCCGGTCTCCCCGGATACGGATCTGGGATGGAGACTCTTCACCCGAAAAATACAGGACTTTACGCCCCTGCTCCGCCAACAGCTGGCACACCTGCAGCATCAGTGTGGACTTGCCGATGCCCGGTTCTCCCCCGATCAGAATCAGGGAGCCGGGAACAAGTCCACCGCCCAGCACACGATCCACCTCACTGTTTCCCGTCTCAATCCGATCAACCGACTCTTCCTGAATTTCACGGATGGGCTTCGGCGGCTCCTGACTGAGCACCTGCCCCCGATAAGCCGGCTCTTCGGTTTCCTTCAGTTCGAAAAACGTACTCCACCCACCGCAGTCAGGACAACGGCCCATCCATTTTGAACTGCGGTAGCCGCATGCTTCACATTCAAAAACGGTCTTGCGCTTCGCCAAATCGCCTCCACCGGAAATCGGTCAGCGGATGTTGATATTGGACATCAGATTCTTGAAGAAATCATCCCGGAATCGAATCCCCACACCCAGGAAATACTGGCTGCTTTCACTCTCCAACAGATCATCCACGCCACCCACCAGGTAGAAGTCACGGTACAGCCGATAGGTGCCATACAGCTTCATCCTGGGTGAAAGGTCATTTTCACGGCTGAAGTCGGACGCCTCCATAAATACGGAAACCCGGTTCAGATTGTCCGGATTGTAGCCGATGCCGAAGCCACCCTTGGACTCGATGAGTCCGACTTTGACGATGAAATCTCCGAAGCGTTGCCCGATCAGCGCCGAGAACTTGATGTCATCCTTGTGGGAGGTAATCACTTCGGTGTACTGGTCCCGTATCGTATCGTCCGCATTCGTGATGATGTGTTCAAAGGTGCTCTCTTTGACTTTGCCATACGGACTGTCCACAATGTCCACCTGGTAGAACCGTTTGTCTGACGGAATAATGTCAATGGAGAAATAGCTCTTGCTCTCTTCGATATCAAACATATACTCGGTTCTGAATCCCAGATAAAGCCCGGTGTCCCGGAACACGGTCAGATAATCATTGGCACTGTCCATGGTATTGCGGAAGGAAATCAGACTCTTGTTGAGATTGTCATGGGTCTCTTCATCGTTGATCAGCTTGCCGATCGTTCCTTCACCCCGGTCAATCTTTTTCGCGATGGAATCCACCGAATCCAGTGTGGTATCCAGCTTGGCCGTCCCGGAACGGGCATTCTCAATCGTAGCCTTCAGGTTTTCCCTGTTTTCCAGGATTACTTCATCCAGATGTGTGGATAACTTGTCCAACTTCTCCGCCAGAACGGGTATTTCCCGCTTCAGGTCACCGGTAAAGGCCCGGATATTGTCCACGCTCTCGGTAAAGCCTTCCTTGTTGCGGCTGGTAATGTCCTTCAGGTCTGCCGTAATCCGCTCAATGTTTTTCATGATGTCGGCAATCTGCTGTTCGCCGGTCTTCGTTCCCACGGTATTCCGCAGACTTTCCGTAATCTTGTCCAGATTCTCCGCCACCGAATAGACAATGGTCATGATGTCATCGACGGAAACTGCCTTCTCGCTTTCCAGCGCCGTACCGGCCTGAATTGTCTTTCCGGTCGATTCAGCCGGGAGAATTTCCAGGTATTTGTCCCCCAGAATTCCCTTGGACACCACTTTGACACGCGACCCGACAGGCAACTGAACATCCTTTTCGATTGACATGACGGCCACCGCACGACCGTTTTCCAGCCGGACGGATTCCACCTGCCCGATGCGCACACCCGCCAACCGGACATCACTGTCCTTGTTCAGACCGGAAGCACTGTCCAGGACGGCTTCCAGACTGTAGGTTTCTCCCCGCTGAAACAGATCGATCTGCCCGGTTTTCATGATCAGCAGGCAGATCACCACAACAGCGATCAGAAAAAACAGTCCGACTTTGCGTTCGGTATTCATGATTCACCTCGATTGGGTTTTTCTTCTATAACTCTTCCTTTCAGGAACCGTCTGACGATGGGGATATCACTCTGCTTGAACGCTTCCGGGGTTCCCGTGAATACGATCTCTCCTTCGTAGAGCATGCCGATCCGGTCGGCTATATCCAGCGCTGACATCATGTCATGCGTAATGGTGACACAGGTGACATCCAGTCCCTGTCTGAGATCATTGATTACACTGTCAATCTGGTCCGTCATCACGGGATCCAGTCCCGTGGTCGGTTCGTCAAACAGCAGTATTTCCGGATTCAATGCGATTGATCTGGCAAACCCTGCCCGACGCCGCATCCCGCCGGACAATTCAGCCGGCAAGAGATCCTCGTTGCCCTTCAAACCAACCATCTCCAGGCAATCCAACACCCGTTTCCTGATTTCCCGGTCCGACAAATCGGTGTGGCGCTGGATAGGAAATGCCACATTCTCATATACGGTCATGAAATCAAACAGCGCGGCCTCCTGAAAACTCATCCCGAACCGTTTTCTCAGGCCGAACCACTCTTTACGGGTAAAGTCCGTTACGTCTGAACCGTCAATGAAAACACGGCCGTTGTCCGGCTTCATCAGGCCGATCATGTGTTTCAACATGACGGATTTTCCGGTACCGGAACCACCCAGGATCACAAAGGACTCGCCCTTCTCTATCCTGAGATCCACTCCCCGCAACACCGCTTTGGGCCCAAATGACTTGTACAGATTCTTCAGTTCAATCATTTCGGTCCCCTCTAGAACAGCAGCTTGGACAGGAAGAAGTCCGACACCAGGATCATCAGACAGGCCATTACTACCGCCGTTGTCGTAGATCTGCCCACTCCTTCGGCTCCGCCTTCGGTCCGCAGGCCCTTGTAACAACCGACAATCGCAATGATGTACCCGAACACCGCCGATTTTATCAGCCCGCTGACGACGTCCCAGACCTTGGTATACTCATAAACCTTGTTCAAATACATGTCGGGATTCTCTCCGAATACGTTTACCAGCAGAAAGAAGCCGCCGTAAATCCCGATCAGATCCGCAATCCCCACCAGCAACGGGAGCATCACAAAGCCACTCAGTACGCGGGGCACAAAGAGATAGTGCACCGGATCCACACCCATGACCTCGAGAGCATCCACCTGCTCCGTCACCCGCATGGTTCCGATCTCCGCCGCTATGGCGGACCCGATCCGGCCGGCAACCATGAGACCGGCAAGGACCGGAGCCAGTTCCCTGGTCAGTGCAACACCAACCAGCGCACCCACCATGGACTCTGCCTGGAACCGTTTGAATCCGGCATAGGTCTGCAAGGCGATCACCATACCGGTGAACAATGCCGTAACCAGAACAACCGGGGTTGAGTCCACACCGATACGCTCCAGTTGTTTGAACAGATTCTTACCGTCAAACGGCTTGCGGAAAATGGATCGGAAGGTCGCACCATTGAGAATGGCGAAATCACCTGCCTGCGCGTTGAACTGCAGCACACGGCTGCCGATTCGGTCCAATACGTTCAAGCCCAAACCTCCTTGCCGGGCCGCCCGGATCATACAGGATCAAAAGCGGTTCTGCTTTACTTCAAAGATGAATTGTCGTTAATTAGTTTAACACAATCAACCCAGCTGGCGTATGGCCTGGATCACAATTCCGGCGAACTCCCGGGTCACCAGACGGAGAAAACGGAAACGGGAACAGGTCATGATTTCGCCGTCATCCGGTACCGGGAAAAAATATACCGTTATCTGGCCGTTTTCGATTCGATCACCCAGTTTGTCCCGGATCATCATCCGCACCCGAAACTGGTGATAGGGAGAAGTGAATACGGCAACTGTACGGATTTCGCCATGCTCACGAATCACATGGACCAGTTCTTCCACATTCTGAATCGTACCGCCTTCATTCTCCTCATAGTGGTACCCCGAATGCAACAGATCTGCGGATGGAAATCCCTCGTCGGTCAGAACGGTTTCCAGGCGGTTTCGCCCTCCCGGATACTCACTGATCAGGACAGCGCCCCCGCATCCGTGCATCTTCCACCAGGAAAGAAAAGTTTCCAGACGCTCCTGACTGGAATGTCCCGGCGAACCGTCATCGAGAAATCCGCCCCCGAATATCACCGAAAGATCCACACAGTCCGGTGGCGTATCCGGAACTTTCAACCACCCGATCACCACGGAACGCGGGAAACCCAACAAAATGAAAACAAGAAGGAGAATCCCCAGGGTGAACCACAGGCTTCGCTTCTTTACCTGTACCGGATTTTTCATCGTTTCCGCCAGACAGACTGGACGCCTTTTGTGCTGTTCAGCCGCGTCAGCAACCGGTCCAGTTGGTCCCTGGAACCGATCTGAACAGAGAACTGAAACTGGGCCTGGTTCTTTGCCCGGAAACTTTCTCCCCTGACCTTTCGCAGACTCAGGTTCATGGAATCAAATACATCGGTCAGTTTCGCCAGCATGCCGGTAATATCTTCCGTAATCACGGTCAGCTCGATCAGGAACGAATGGGTTGGATCCTCCACCCATTCCACGTCGATCAGACGCGCAGGATCCGTTCTCCCCTTTCGGAGATTCTCACAGTCATCCCGATGCACGCTGACGCCCTTTGTCTTGGTCAGATAACCGATGATGGCATCCCCGATGATGGGATTGCAGCAGCGCGCGCGTGTCACCAGGATATTGTCCAGACCCTGTATGCGAACCCGCCGCTCGAAATGATCGCCGACCTGCTCCGCTGCTTTTCGGGACAGACTGATCGGTTTCTTTTTTCGGACCAGTTCCGGCTCGACGATTCCCAGAACCTTGTGCGCTGATACAGTCCCATTTCCGATCAGGAAGTGAAGGTCTTCCGGCTTCCGGATGTTGTAAGACTTCAGTGCCTTGTCGATCTTCTTGAGATCCAGGTTTGCAAAGGGGACCTTGTGCTTCCGAAAGATTTTCTCCAGTTGTTCCTTCCCCTCCGCCGTCTTTTCTTCCCGCTCCAGAACCCGGTATACAGCTTTTATCTTGGACCGGGCGCGGTTCGTCTTGGCAAATTTAAGCCAATCCAGACTGGGTCTGGCATTCGGGTGGGTCAGGACTTCCACCATGTTGCCGTCATGGAGTTCGGTATGCAACGGAACCAGACGACCGTCTACTTTGGCCCCGACGCAACGATTCCCGACCTCCGTATGAATCGCGTAGGCAAAATCAACCGGCGTAGCCTGATCCGGAAGGGAAATGGTTTTACCCCGTGGAGTCAATACGGTAATTCCATGACTGATGTCCCGGAGTCCCATGGTCAGGTCGTTCACCAGGTCTTCAGACGAGCGTTCGGTGATGTCCAGTATTGTGCGGCTCAACACCTGGTATAACCTGGATTCTTCGAATGACGCCACCATTCCCTGTTTGTACTGCCAGTGCGCCGCAATCCCCTGCTCCGCGATCTGGTGCATCTGTTCCGTTCGGACCTGTACCTCAAAATAAATGCCGTCATCGAAGATCAGTGTGGTGTGAAGAGACTGGTAACCATTGTCTTTGGGCTGGGATATGAAATCCCGCCACCGGTGCGGGATATAGGTCCACAGGCCATGGAGAATGCCGATCACCTTGTAAGATTCATTGGGGTCATTGTCAGACAGGATAATGCGGTAGGCCAGAAAATCGTACACCTCATCCACCGTCACATCCTGCTGTTTCATTTTTCTGAATATACTGAATTTATGCTTGATCCGACTCTGAATCCGACAGTTGATGCCGTGCTTTTCCATCTCCTCTGAAAGCCGCTCGTAAATTCGGTTCAAATCTTCCGCATACCGGTCCTTCTTGTCCTCGATCTGTCGGGAAACTTTTTCATATTCTTCCGGATACAGATAGCGGAAGCTGAGATCTTCCAGTTCATTCTTGATCCGGGCCATTCCGATTGCATGGGCCAGTGTGGCATAAATTTCCAGCGTCTCACGGGCGATCCGCTGCTGCTTCTCCGGATTCACATACTCCAGCGTTCGCATGTTGTCCAGCCGGTCAGCCAGTTTGATAATCAGGACACGGGGGTCCTTGGCAATCGCAATAAAAAGTTTTCGGAAATTGGCCGCTTTCCGCTCCGAAATGTCCACATTCTCGAGAGCAGTCAGTTTGGTCAAACCGTCCACGATGACCGCCACACCGTGGCCGAAAGCTTCTTCCACCTGTTCAATCGTGGCCTCGGTGTCTTCCACCACATCGTGCAGCAGGGCGGATGCCACACTCTCGGTATCCAGGCGGGCATCCACCACAATGGAAGCGACGTTCAGCGGATGCGTGATATAGGGGAGTCCGGAGTTCCGTTGCTGATATTCATGCATCATGTTGGCAAACACATAGGCCCGCTCAATCAGCTGTGCATCCCCTTCCGGATGATGGGCCAGATATTGTTCAACAACATCATCAATTCGAATCAAACGAACACTCCCGGAACAAAAAAAGGGGCAGATTTCGCTGCCCCTCTATCATCAATCGTTGATTACTTTTCTTTGTAGAACCGCTCTTCAATAAAGTAGAATACCGGGCTCGCAATATAAATCGACGAATAGGTACCTACGATAATTCCCACCAGCAGCGGGAAAGAGAAGCTCTTCAACGCCACACCGCCAAAGAAGAACAATACCACCACCACAAACAGGGTGGTCAGTGAAGTCAGCAGGGTACGGGAGATAGTCTGGTTGATGCTCCGGTTGATGATTTCATCCAGCGGTTTCGCCTTGATGATACTGACGTTCTCCCGAATCCGGTCAAACACAACAATGGTATCGTTCAACGAGTACCCGACAATAGTCAGGAAGGCCGCCACAACCGGAAGGCTGAACTCCTGCTTAAACAGGGCGAACATACCCAGCGTAATTATGACATCATGAACCAGTGCAACGATGGCGCCCAATGCATAGTCCACCTTGAACCGGATGGAAACATAGACCAGGATCGAAACCAGTGCCATTACGATGGCCAGCAGTGCCTTCTCGGTCTGTTCTGCGGAGATACTGGGACTGAAGGTATCTTCTTTCAATTTAATGTAGTTGCCCAACACTGCATTTTCCGTAAGCCAGGTCTTCAGCGCGTCCTGGTCCACCACAGCGGTTACGCTTTCCATGCTATTGAAGAAATCGCCTTCCTTCTCCCGTTCCGCAATAATCCTGTCCGCCACATCTTCGTACACGGTACGGTCTTCACCCTGCAGTTCCAGCTTCGCCAGATCAAGCGGGTTCGCCTGTCGGAGACTGTACGCCAGGTCGGTGGAATTGATCTTGTTCAGATCCACCTTGCCGTTGGCTTCATCACCGGAAATTTCCTTGAAAATGGCATCCACACGCTGTGCAACATCACTGTTCACCGCCGTTTCATCACCGCTTTCACCCTTCAGTTTGATGATGAACTCACTGCCACCTTCCACACGGACAATCGTTGCATCAGGAAACCCTTTGTCTACAAACGCCTTGCGCAATTCACCGGTGGTAACCGTTTCTTTGAACTTCACCTGAATCTCGGATCCGCCCACAAACTGGACACCCCGTTCAATACCCATTGTCAACACAACAATGATTGCCGATACAACCAGCAGCAGAGACACCGCTACAGCAATACGCCGAACGCCGAAAAAGTTGATTTCTCGCTTCATGTCCACACCTCTCAAATGCTCAGCTTTTTCACGTTGGGGGTCAATGCCAACCGGATATCAAACAGCAGACGGGAAACATAAATTGCCGTAAACAGGGATGCGATAATACCCATGCTGAGGGTAACTGCGAAACCCTTGACCGGCCCTGTTCCATACTGGAACAGGAAAACCGCTGCAATCAGTGTCGTAATGTTGGCGTCCAGAACAGCAGAAAGCGCCTTGCCGAAACCGGCTTCGATAGCTGACTTGGGTGTCTTTCCGTTCCGGATTTCTTCCTTGATTCGCTCGAAAATCAACACGTTCGCATCCACCGCCATACCGATTGTCAGGATCAGACCGGCAATACCCGGCAGCGTCAGGGTCGCATGGAAGTAGGCCATACCGCCCATCAGCAAAATCATGTTCAGGACCAGCGCCAGGTTGGCGTTGATGCCGGCAAACTTGTACCAGATCAGCATGAAAATCATGACCAGGACCAGGCCGATTACCGCAGATTGAATACCCTTCCGGATGGAGTCACGACCCAGGGACGGACCCACCGTCCGTTCTTCCAGGAAGGTCATGCTGGCGGGCAATGCACCGGAACGCAGTTTGATGGCCAGGTCTTCCGCTTCCTCAATGGAAAAGCGGCCGGTGATCTGCGCAGACGGTGTATTGATGGGTTCATTGATTCGCGGCGTGGATACCACCCGCTTGTCCAGAATGATCGCGAGGAATCCGCCCTGGTTTTCAGTGGTCACACGGGAGAATTTGGCCACGCCGGCCTGATTCAACGTGAAACTGACATTGGGGCTGCCAAACTGATCGGTGGAACGCCGTGCGGTCTTGATATCATTACCATTCAATTCCACCCGTTGTTTGATAATGTACCACTCATTTCCGTCTTCGCTGGGGAAAATCTCCGTTCCCTCCGGGGCCTTACCACCGGTTGCCTGGAGCAGTTGTTCCTTGGATTTGAACGGGGCCGGCTGTGCCAGCAGTCGCAGTTCCAGCCAACCCGGCTCAGAAAGCGATTTCTTCACGCGGGTCGGATCATCCAGTCCGGGCAGCTCGACCACGATCCGGTCCGATTCCAACCCCTGCCGCTGAATAACCGGTTCAGCAACGCCGTACTCATCCACACGGTTGTTGATGGTGATCAGGGCCTGTTTCATTGCACCCTGCTTGATCTGCTTTTTCATGGCCGAACGCATTTCCAGCGTATAAGCACCGTTCCCCAGATCATTGACCGTATAGCCGGAGAAGTAATCATCGAACAGTTGTTCCGCTTTTTCCCGCTTGTCGGCCGGAACGCCTTCCACATCGATCGACAGATTGGCCTTGTCCGCTTTCACCGTGGAGAATTCTACGGACTCATCCTTCAGAACACTCTCCAGGTTGGACTGACTGTTTACCAGGTCGGCTTCCAGTGCCTCCTGCATTTCCACCCGCAGTACGATATGAATCCCGCCCTGAAGGTCAAGACCCAGGTTGATCGTTTCCTTGGGTGGATAGATGTAGTAGATGGCACCTGCCGTTAACAGAACCACGAATAGGATTTTCCATTTCATCTTTGCGTCCACTCCCTCTCTTGTAGCTCAATCACTGATTGTCTGCGTCATCCGTACTCTGCAAACCGGCTATTGCCGCTTTGGAGAACACCAGTTTCGTATCTTTGCCCACCTTCAGATGAATGACCTTGTCTCCTACAAATGCGACATCTCCGTGGATACCGCCGTTGGTAATCACTTTGTCTCCCACCTTCAGGTTGTTCAACATGTTCTGCAACGCCTTCTGCTTCTTCTGCTGCGGTCGGATCAGGAACCAGTAAAACACCACAAACAGGACGATCAGCGGAAACAGCTGAACCAGCCAGTTGGGTTGAGCCGCCGCTCCGCCTCCCGACGCATACGCAATTGTTTCAAACACCAGCACACCTCCAAAATAGTACCGTTTAGTCTTCGTATTGGCTTAAAAACTGTTCTTTATATTGCTTGAAGCTCCCATCATCAATGGATGATTTCACATCGTCCATCAATTGTACAAAAAATGTTATGTTATGGATAGTATTCAAAATGCTGGACAGAATCTCCCGGGACTGAAACAGGTGGCGCAGGTAGGCACGGGAATAATTCCGGCAGGTGTAACAACTGCACGCTTCCTCAATCGGTTCCGGATCCTCTTTGAATTCCCGTCTCTTGATGTTGAGCGGACCCTGACGCGTAAACAACTGGCCGTTTCTGGCATTGCGGGTCGGCAGCACACAGTCGAACATGTCTACACCCTGTTCCACAGCCATCAGAATATCCTGCGGCTTGCCCACTCCCATCAGATAACGGGGTCGATCTTCCGGCAACCACGCCACCGAATAGTCCAGCACATCCTCCATGAGATGTTTGGGTTCGCCTACGGACAGTCCGCCGATGGCATAGCCGTCAAATCCGATTTCCAGCAGCCCGTCGGTGCAGGCACGTCGCAGTTCCCGGATCATACCTCCCTGTACGATACCGAACTGGTACCGCCCGTCCTTCTCCACATGATGCCGCCAGGCATCCCGGGAGCGTTTTGCCCATCGCAGCGTCAGCTCCATGGATCGCTGGATATAGTCGAAATCCGAGGGATAAGGGGGACATTCGTCCAGCACCATCACCACATCCGAGCCCAGCGCGTTCTGGATCTCCAGCGCCTTTTCGGGACTGAGAAAATGGCTGGAACCGTCAATGTGGGACTGAAACGTGACCCCTTCCTCTTTCAGTTTTCGAAGGGACGCCAGCGAAAAGACCTGGTAGCCGCCCGAATCGGTCAGAATGGGTCCGTCCCAGTTCATAAACCGATGCAGTCCGCCCAAGGCCTCAACCCGGTCATGGCCCGGCCGGAGAAAGAGATGATATGTATTGCCCAGAATGATGGTCGCACCGGCTTCCCGCAGCATTTCCGGTGTCATACCTTTCACTGTTCCCTGCGTCCCCACGGGCATGAAAACGGGCGTTTGAACGTCCCCGTGGGCGGTACGCAGAACACCGCGCCGTGCGGCGCTATCGGTGTCTGTTTTCAGCAGCGAAAATCCGTACATATCTCTCCCCTTCGTGAGGACTGCATGCTACCACAAACCGGTGCATCAAATCAATGTGAACGGGCGGGCGGAAAGGCCGGTTTGCAGGATCTCATTCGTGGGCTGAAATCGTCAGACTCGTTGTTGTCTCAGCAGGAATTCAACGGTATGCATAACAGCGCGGGATCCGAATGTCCGGCGCAACTGGATCAGGCAGGATGGACAGGAGGTAATGATGACATAGGGGTCTTTTCCGGGGATGTGTTTGCGTTTGAGGATGTGACGTGAAATGCCGGGATGTTGAATAAAATAGGTACCCCCGCTTCCGCAACATCGGTCGCCAACGTCCCACTCTTCCAACGGGATGATCCGGATCAGTGCTTCCCATTCTCTCGCTCCGGCCTCCGTTTTCAAATGGCACGGCAGATGATAGAACACCCTGCGATCGGGTTTGACCTGTTTCATGTCCTGGGCCAGAGCAATGCTCATCAATTCGATCCGGTCTCCCAACCGTTCCCGCAGGAATCCGTACCCGGAAGAACAGGGAATCAACACACGGTCCATATCACGGAACATGGAAGCCAGATCATCCACCCGTACCTGCGCTTCTTCCATCATCCCCTTGTAGAAATGGGGCATGCCACAGCACCCCTGATCAAATATCACGGGCCGGGGCTCCATCAATTCAATCGCGTCAAGGATGGCTTTCCGTGCCTTTCCCAGCAAAGGTGAGCGTAAGGCGCATCCAACAAACACGCCCTGGGTGCGAATCGTCGGCTTCCCCCCGGTTTCCTCAGCGGGTTTCCGCTCCACAAGCACTTGGGGTGTGGTGTCCGTACCTGCCCGTTTCATCTTTTGAAGCGGCCACCTCAAATAGAACGGCAACCGCTCGGAACCCGAAAGACGCGACACCAGACTGGATATGGGGATCTCCATGGGACAATTGGGTTCACAGGAACCGCAACGCATACAGTAATCTGAAATATCAACCGCGTCCTTCTGCTGACCCGTGAACGCCGTTAACAGGGCACCGATCCCGCCATGATAGACCTTGCCGAAAACGTGGCCCCCCACCTCCTGATACACCGGGCAGATGTTCAGGCAGGCACCGCATCGGATACACCGGCCCGCCTCTGAAAACTCTCCGCTCAAGAGCCGACGTCGCCCGTTGTCCAATACCACAATCGTGATTTCCTGGTGAGGAAGCGGCTTGCGAATGAAGTCGATATACGACGTGTACTGTTGACCGGTCGCGGAAGCAGTCAGCAATTGTTGAACGCCCTGAATACCGTCCGGATTGTCATAAATCCGATCCACTCCGACCACCACGATCAACTTGCCGGGCAGTCTCGCGGATAATGATACGTTGCCCTCGTTGCTGACGCTGAGAATGGTTGCGGGGTCTGCGAGTACCATGTTGGCACCGATTATGCCCGCATCCGCTTCAATGAACCGTTCCCGCAGGTGTTGTCTCACAAACCGGGTCAATGCCTCCGGTTCCGCCGTCACGTCCACGTTAAACTGCTTTCGAATCAGTTCTGCCACGTCCCCCGCTGACAGATGGATAGCCGGAGCCGTTACATGGGAAGGCAGTTCATTCCGCTGCTGAATAATCCACTCACCCAGATCGGTTTCGACGACCTGCTTGCCGTCGCCTTCCAGGGATTGTCTCAGTTCAATCTCCTCTGTCGTCAGGGATTTCCCTTTGACAATCAGGCGGGAATCCGCAAGAAGATGACGGACGGCGTCGTTGGCTTCCTTTGCATTTGCGGCGAAAACCACATCCACCCCGTTCGTGCCGAATCCGAACGATGCCCGTTCCCACAACGCATCCAGCTGTTGCAGAGATTGCCGGCGCTTGGAGACAGCACCCTGTTTCAGTCGATCCAGCTTCTCGCGGCTGAACACATTATTCCGTTTGGATACGCTGAGATTGGTCGCCCTGTATACATTCTCATTGAAGATGGACAAGGATACATACCTCCGGTCCATGAACACCTGAAATCAGCTTTTTCTCAATGTCTGCGGTCTGGCTTTCCGCCGTCACGAGGCAACCCTGAACCAGGTCTCTTTTCAAGAGTTCTTCATAGCCGCCCACCATCCGGCTCGATATCAGTACAACCACATCCGACAGGAACAACGCCTCAGCCTGTTCCCGGTCTTCCAGACGGACAAACGCACCGGTATGTTCCACCAGGGTATCGGCCTCGATCACGGATAACGTTCGATCTGTATACTGGGATTTCAAATGCTCCAGGAACGAGTCAAGGGTGTCCCGGGACATGCGGTAGGTTTCAGCTGCCATTTTTCGGTTCCCTGGGCGGCTTCGGAAGCCTCGGCTTATTGAAGAACCACAGCATGCGCGTCCATTCAAACCGTCTGAGAAACCGCAGGTCCTGTTCATTCAGTGACTCGGGGTGAATGAACGCCTTCCACTTGATCACGGCACTGCGGTCGGTATAGCGAAGCACCCAGCCCAGAAGCCAGTAAATCGGATTGAATCGGGAGAAACGGAAAGAACTGGCGAAATCAATCAGGATCAGATGATCATCTTTCACCATAATATTTCCCCGTTTTCGCAAATCCAGATGAAAGAACCGATGCCGATGCAGCACGGCAACGATTCGATCCAATTCTTCCGGTACCCAGGCATACTCCGGACGTCCTTCCAGGTCGGCTACGGTGGGTCCATCCACATACTCTATGCAGAATGCCAGCGCGTCCACCCGATGGATCAGTCGGGGGACAAAATCAAATTGCTGAAGAAACCTGTAGTTCCGAAGTTCGCGCCACAGAATATATCGACCCAGCAACCGTTGCCGCCATCTCTTCCCGCCATAGTCCTTGACAACAACTGCCTGTCCATTCCATTGAACCACATACACATCGGCCTGTTTGGGTTTGCCATGCAACAGATAACGCCTGGATGTGGATGCAAGGAACGCCCGATCCATATTCATTCGTTCTGTTTCAATTGACGGAGTAAGTCTTTCAGTTCATCCCGGATTCGGAGTAATTCCGCTCTCAGGTCACCGGCGGGAACAGCAGTCGTTTCCATCTCTCCTGCTCTCATTTTCTTCCGGAGACCTTTGATGGTCATGCCGGTAATTTTCAATTCATGCTGGATTTTCCGGATCATCTCCACGTCTTTTTCGGTGTAGAGCCGTTGACCAGCACGTGTTTTCTTGGGTTTCAGTTCCGGAAACTCCGATTCCCAGAAACGCAACTTGGATGTACTTACACCCAGCAGTTTCGCCACTTCGCCAATACGATAATACCGTTCCTGGGGAATATCAAACTTGGCCATAACCGAAAACCTCTGCAATACCGGCATTGAACAGTTGTCAGCTGCTACTTGAACAGTAGCACATATCCCTTAGTCAGACAATTGATTTAGATTCAGTTGAAGGGCTCCGGATTTCCACCCTGGTCCGCCGGAAGGGGATAGACGGATTCGGGACGTGTGCCGGGCTTTCCCTCCCTCGTGTTGTCGTAGAACCGCTGCGTGGGATAAGCAAAGTCAATATCCTGATGTGCGGCAAACGCTTCCAGAACGGCCTCCCACAACCGTTCTTCCGTGCTTCGACGCTTTCGCGGATCGCAGAGGTACCGGATCGTCAGTCGGACACCGATATCATCTACCCGCGTATAGACCGTTGGCGTCAGGTTTTTATAGAAAATCATGAATTTTCTGGCAGCCAGCTTCAGTTTCCGTTCCGCTGATTCGCTGAGGTGTTCCGCCTCGAGGCGGGCGATATCCAGCAGGATTTCTTTCGCCTTCTTCCAGTTGCTCTCGAATGTGACAACCACGGGAATCTCATTCCAGATATACTGAAACCCTTTACTGTAATTGGCCAGTACATTATCAAATACCCGTCCATTGTTCACGTGAATGATGCGCCCGGTGCTCTGGTCCGCCTCTACCCAATTTCCGATTTCCATCAGGCTGAACTGGAAAATTCTAAGATCGATCACATCCCCTGCTACATCACCGATCTGAATCCGATCCCCCACTTCAAACGGACGCCGCCACAGGATAAAGGCCCACGCCATGATATTGACAATCGGGTCCCGTAACGCAATAGCCAGACCGGCGGACAGCAATCCCAGATAGGTGGCCAGCGATTGAAAACCGGTAAACCAGATGCGACCCAATACGAACAGAACCAGGATTACAGCCACATACTGGCTGGTTTTCTTCCATTGATACCGGACCCGAATATCGGTTCGTTTTCGGAACACCACCTTCAGAACCAGAATCCGGAGAACTGCAAACACCAGGATCACAATCAATGATGTCAGAATCTTCTCCTGGGTCGCCGGGGACAGATGCAGATTGTGTTCAATCCAGTCCCGGATGGTATTCAGAATTTCCATGAGTGACTCCTTGTCTATCCCCCTATTTTAGCAGAGCATATCTCCCATGTCATCCAGGCGCGGCCATATGCTAGGATAGACTGTACCCGGAGAACCAATCCACTTTCAGGAGGAACAATGATCCGCATCGTTACTGCTGCCGTCTTATGCGTCCTTTTCCTGCAACCGGCCCTTGCACAGAAACCGGAAATTCCCGGAATGTACAAAGAGAAGAAAAAAGATCCCGTACTGGAAACCCTGAAAGAACGGAATAAAGAGCGGCTGGAAACGGTCCGGAAACAGAAAGCCGAACATGAAAAGCAACTGGATGCTGAAAAGAAACCGGAACGTGAATTCAAAGCTGATCTATCTCAGGTCGCAATTCCGGACTCACCGGACGTGTTCCACCAGGCAGACCACATGAAACCCGTGGCTCAGTATCTGACCGGTACCTGCTGGTCCTTCTCGACAACGTCCTTTCTGGAATCCGAGATCATGCGGTTGCGTGGTAAGCGGATTAAACTGTCCGAAATATACACCGTCTACTGGGAGTACATCGAAAAGGTCCGCAGATGGGTCCGGGAATACGGTCACAGTGAAATCGGACAGGGTTCTGAAGCGGATGCCGTGCTTCTCATTATGAAACAGTACGGAGCGGTACCGCTATCCGCCTATCCCGGTGTTTCTCAGGATGAACCGGAACACAACCATGCCCTTCTCTTCAGGGAAATCCGCAGTTATCTGGATTATGTCGAAGACAATGATCTCTGGGACGAGGATGTGGTTCTTGCCCACGTGCGCAGGATTCTGGACCGCCAGTTGGGCACTCCCCCTGCCAGCTTTACCTACGAAGGTAAGACATATACGCCGAAAAGCTTTCTAACGGAGGAGATGCGACTCAACCTGGATGACTATGTCACATTCTGCTCCTTTCGCTATGCTCCTTACTGGACAACGTGCACATTCAACGTACCGGACAACTGGCGGCATACGGATACCTGGCACAATGTGCCGCTGGACGTGTTTGCCGGAATTTTGAAAAAGGCAGTCAAGGGCGGCTTCACTGTTTCGATCGGGGGAGATGTTTCGGAACCAGGGTATGTGGGTGAGCTGGACGCCGCCATCATACCCGATTTCGATATCCCGGTTTCCGCCATTACCGAGGAGGCCCGGGAATTCCGTTTTGCCAACAAAACGACGACAGATGACCACCTGATCCATATTGTCGGCGAAACCGAACTGAACGGAAATACCTGGTATCTGGTGAAAGATTCCGCGCGAACCGCCCGGAAAGGACGGTTCGAGGGATACATGTTTTACCGGGAAGATTATGTCAAACTGAAAATGCTGATGTTCCTGGTAAACCGGCATGCCGTAGATCCGGAAATCCTGGAGAGGTTCTCAGCACAACCCCCATCCAAACCCATGAACGGAAAAGACTGACCCTGGTCGACAGCCCGTAGAAGAAATGAAAAGACCCGCCTTCCGGCGGGCCTTTCGTATG
>DAINNF010000016.1:0-29894 GCA_036736005.1 Acidobacteriota bacterium | reverse complement strand
CAAAGTCGCCGGACTTGTCTACCACGAACACCCAGTTGCCGCCGGTTGTCTGATAGAAACCGCCGCGCGGCAAAAGCAGCGCTTCGGTCAGGTCACCCAATGCCAGACGGATATGCAGGGTCTGGCCGTTGCGGAGGTTCTCCGGAACCGGTCCGTCAAACGCCAGGTCCACTTCAAACCGTCCGTCGGTTACTTCCGGATAGATCTTCTTGACAACCAGCCGGTAATCTTTCCCTCCGAGGGCGAAGACCCCTTCCCGACCGGTCTCAACCCGGTTGATATAGTGTTCGTCAATGGGAGCCCGTACCTTGAATCCGTCCAGAACATCAATCTGTGCCAGACGTTCCCCGGGTTGTTTTGACTCGCCGATAACCTCGGCCCGAAGAGAAGTCAACTGGCCCGAAACCGGCGCTTTCAACACCAGGCTGTCCAGTTTCTGCTGCGTGATCTGGAGATTCTCTTTCATCCGTGCCAGGTTCTGTTCCAGCTGACGCACCTGTTCGTTACGGAATTCGATGTCCTTCTCCATGGATTCTTTCGTCAATGCACGCTTGCGGACCAGATATTCATATTGATCTTTCGCATTCTCGTATTCTTCACGGGAAATCAGTTCATCTTCAAACAGCGATTCAAAGCGGCCGAATTCTTTCTTTGCCGTCATCAATTCGTAATCCGCCTGAGCCAGGTCCTGTTGAAGGGCCAGCCGTTGCTGTTCCATGGACAACCGTGTATTTCGCAGATTGTTGCTTGTCTGGAAAAACTCAGCCTCCCGGAACATCACGTCCAGCAAAAGATCGGTATTGGACAGTTTCAGGATGGGATCACCCTTCTTCAACATGGCGCCTGCTTCCACATAAATCATCTCGACGCGACCCCCTTCAACAGCATCCAGGTACACCGTATTGATCGGCATCGCCTCTCCCATCACCGGGATGAACTCCTGGAACGGTCCGCGGACGACAGTCGAAATCGTCAGCCGATCCCGCTCCACACGAAGGGTGGAACCCGTTGTCGAGGACAACAGCAGATAGACAAGTACAATTGCGACAACCGAGATTCCGACATATTTCAGAATCCGGTTCGTCGGCCATTTTTTCTTCTCAATGATTCGATCCATTCCAGCCATCTCGTCTCCTCCCCCTTTATGCCGTTTGGTTCATCAAAGAGCAACTGCCATGCCAACTACTCATCTATCTATTTTTCTATTATTTAAATATTCCATGCCGCATGAGACTGTTCGCTTACGGCACAGCAGGTGTTCGAAAATGAACACTTTCTGCATGAGACGGGGCACTGAACCGTCCCGGCTGTGCTACCATGAAAGCCGATTCAATTCAGATGCCGGGAGGGGTCATGACTGCGCAGATTGCGGGCAATGTGCTGGTGGTGGACGATGACCTGGATATCCTGAAGGCGGCGAAACTGTACCTGAAACAGCACGTGTCATGTATTCACACGGAATCCGATCCCGGTCAGATCCCGATCCTCATGCAGAATGAACGGTACGACGTCATTCTGCTGGACATGAACTTCACCCGTGACACCACATCCGGAAAAGAAGGGTTTTACTGGCTGAAAAGAATCCGGGAACTGGATGCCAATGTTGTGGTCATACTGATCACGGCATACGGTGACGTGGAAACCGCGGTGCGGGCCATCAAGGAGGGAGCGAGTGATTTCGTACTCAAACCATGGCGCAACGAAAAACTGCTGGCGACCATCACCTCCGCCGTTCATCTTCACCGTGCCCGCCAGGAAGCCGACCGCTTCCGCACACGGCAACAGAATCTTGCAGATGCGATGGATCAACCCTTTCACGATTTCATCGGCGACAGTCCGGCCATGCGCGAAGTGTTTCACACCATCGAAAAGGTGGCCGCGACCGATGCCAACGTCCTGATTCTGGGAGAGAACGGAACCGGTAAAGAGCTGGTTGCCCGCGCCGTTCACCGCCAGAGTACCCGTCGCAGCGAAGTGTTCATCAGTGTGGACATGGGCGCCATTACGGAAACCCTGTTCGAAAGCCAGCTCTTCGGCCACATGAAGGGATCCTTCACCGACGCACATGAAAACCGCGCCGGCCGGTTTGAAGCCGCGGATGGCGGTACACTGTTTCTGGACGAAATCGGCAACCTGTCCATGCCGCTGCAGTCCAAGCTGCTGCAGGCACTGGAAACCCGAACCATTACCCGGGTCGGCGCCACACGGCCGATTCCGATTGATATCCGGCTGATCAGTGCGACCAACATGCCGCTGAACCGGATGGTGCAGGAAGGATCCTTCCGTCAGGACCTGCTGTTCAGAATCAACACCGTTGAAATCCACCTGCCACCGCTGAGAGAACGGAAAACGGATATTCCATTGCTCGTGGACCACTTTCTCCAGACTTATGCGGAACGCTACCGGAAGAAAATCCGCGGTGTTGACTCGGCTGCTATGGATAAACTGACCGCATACGAATGGCCCGGCAATGTCCGTGAACTGCAGCATGCACTGGAGCGCGCGATCATTATGACGGATGGACCCAGCCTGAAAGCAATCGACTTTCCCTTACGGAACGAGAGCGGCAGCGGTGACGAACTGGCGCTTCCCTCCTGGAACCTGGACGATGTGGAAAAAACCGTCATCCGGAAGGTGCTGAGCAAGGCGGGCGGAAATGTCAGTCAGGCGGCAAAAGAGCTGGGACTTACCCGGGCGGCACTCTATCGCAGGATGGAAAAATATGGGCTTTAGTCGTTTTCGGTTGGAAGTGGTCATCCGGACCCTCCTGCTGGTATTGACATTGGCAGGGCTGGTATTTCTTGTGCTCCGGGATCCTCCCCTGTACGCAGCGGCCGCGGTGATTACCCTCCTGGCAATAATCCAGATCTGGTCGCTGATCGGCTACACCGAAACCGTCGCCAGGGAGGTTACCCGCCTGCTGCAGGCTATACGGTCCCGGGATTTCACCCAGAATTTCGGCATGAAACGACTGGGATCGGACTTTGAACAGCTGGCGGACGCCTTGAAACAGGTGAACGAAGATTTTCGTGACGTCCGCGCCCAGAAAGAAAGCCACGATCATTACCTTCAGAGCGTCGTCCGTCAGGTCAGCACCGGTTTGCTGTCTTTCAACCGCAAAGGTGACATCCGTCTGCTCAATGATGCCGCAGCCAACCTGCTCAACACCCATCCCGTGCACAGCATTTACCAGTTGAAACGCGTGGACGCGGACCTGCCCGAACTGCTGCAGAGCCTGCAACCGGGAGATCGCAAACTGATTCAGCTGGGTGACGGAGAACAACAGACGCAGATCGCACTCCACGCTTCCGGTCTTACCTTGCGGGGGGAACACTTCACCATGGTCTCCCTTCAGGATATCGGTCGGGAACTGGATCATGAACGGCTTCAGAATGAACTGAAACTGGCACGTCAGGTTCAGCAACAGCTGTTTCCACATAAACCCCCTGTAATTGCGGGCGTGGACGTTGCCGGACACTGCATCCCTGCAAGGGAAACCGGTGGTGATTATTTCGACTGGCTGCTCCATCCGGACGGCAGGGTCAGCATGATTATCGGAGATGTATCCGGTAAAGGTATGGCCGCCGCCTTTTATATGACCCTGTGTAAAGGGGTCTGCCAGACCCTTGCATCCTCAAATGTCACTACCCGGGACATGGTGCGGCAAATCAACATCATGCTGAGCGATATGATGGAAGCCAACCGTTTCGTCTCGGTTTTCATGGGAACCCTCGACCCGGGTTCATGCAGGCTGACCTATTGCCGGGCGGGACACAATCCGCCCCTGTTGATCCGTTCCCGAAACGGTCAGACAGAATGGCTGCAGGCAAGAGGCCTCGCACTGGGCGTGCAGAACGACACCGGATTTTCCGCGGTTCAGACAGAGGCCACCATTCAACTTTACCCCGGTGATGTACTGGTCTGCTACACGGACGGTATTACCGAAGCCATGAACCGGAACGGGGAACAGTTCGGCACCCACCGACTGGAAATCGCGGCAAAGGAACAGAGTCAAAACAGTGCAGAAGATATTCTCCAGGGGATTCTCCGGAATGTTCAGGCATTCGTCGGAGACGAATGTGCACACGACGATATGACCCTGATCGTTCATGCTATCAGGGAGCCGTCCTGATGTTCCGCAATTTCAACCTGAATTGTACGGCCCGCATTCTGGTAGCCGGTGCCACCATGGTCGTTCTGGTGATTGCGGCCATGCAGGGATACTATGCCAGCACCATGGTGATCGCTGTAATCCTGTTACTGGAAATTGTCTCCCTCCTGCACTATGTGAACAAAACCAACCGGGACCTGACCCGGTTCCTGTCCGGAATTGAAAACGCTGATTTTTCCCAGTCATTCACTTCCCGGGGTCTGGGAGAATCATTCGATGAACTGGCCGACGCTTTCAGCCGGGTGGTGGAACGGTTTCAAACCATTCGGGCCGAAAAAGAAGAAAATGTTCAGTATCTCCAAACCATCGTCCGACACATCGGCACCGGACTGATTGCGTTTGAACCGGATGGCCGGATACGGTTGTTCAACAACGCGGCGAAACGGATCCTGGACCTGCCCGCAGCCAGCCGGCTGGCAGACCTGAAACCGGTCAGCGAAAAGCTGCCTGATCGGATTCACGCACTGGAAAGCGGCGAACACATTCTCTTCAAAGTGGTGCGGGACAGCGAACTGAAACAGCTGTCCCTTCGGGCGACCCGGATCACACTGCGGGGCGAGCCCCTCACACTTGTCAGTCTTCAGGATATTCAGCCCGAACTCGAAGATAAGGAAATGGAATCATGGCAGAAACTGATCCGGGTACTCACCCATGAAATCATGAATTCCATCACACCTATCGGTTCGCTGGCGGACACCGCACAGGCCCTGTTGAAGGATACCGATGCCTCCGGGAAACCATGCCGTGAGCTGGACGATGTCCGGGAAGCGCTGGACACCATCGCCCGCCGTTCGGACAATCTTCTTGAATTCGTTCACGCCTATCGGAACCTGACCCGGATTCCCAGACCCTCCTTCCAGACCATTTCAGTTTCTCAACTCCTGGACCGGGTCGAGCAGCTGCTGAGCTCACAGCTGGAAACCAGTCACATACGGATGAATATCCAGGTCCAACCCGAATCTCTCTCCCTGACGGCCGACCCGGCCCTGGTGGAGCAGGTACTGATCAACCTGACCGTCAATGCCATCCACGCACTGGAAAACACCCCGGACGGACAGATTGATGTTCACGCGGGAATGGATGGGCGTGGACGGGTGTGCATCCACGTTACCGATAACGGTCCGGGCATCGATGCAGATGCCATGGACAAGATATTTATCCCCTTTTTCTCCACACGGAAGGATGGCTCCGGCATCGGTCTCAGCCTGTCCCGCCAGATCATGCGTGCGCACAAAGGCAGCATCACGGTCGTATCCGACCCGGGAATTGCGACCACGTTCATGCTCAAATTCTGAGGACGGCCTCCGCCCGTCTTCAATTGCTGCATTGTGTATCCTGAATGCGCTAAAATGGAACCCAATCTCATGGAAATCCAGTCGGGGAGGTATTATGTTCGATACCATGGCATCCGCATTGAAACGACTTGAAACCGAAAGCGCAAACACCCAGAAAATTTTCCAGGCATTGACCGACGAGTCGTTAAGCCAGGCAGTCAACAGCGATCACCGGACATTGGGACGCATGGCGTGGCATATCGTAACCACCATCCCCGAGATGATGAATAACCTTCAGTTGGGCCTATGCAGTGTCAATGAAAATGACCCGGTTCCGGAACATGCGATTGAGATTCAGGAGGCCTACAAGCGGGTCTCCACCGAACTGCTGGGTGTATTGACCGACCAATGGACAGACGAAACTCTGCGTCAGGAAGACGATCTGTACGGGGAAAGCTGGAAACGCGGTGAAACGCTGTTGATTCTGGTTCTCCATGAGGTTCACCACCGGGGGCAGATGACGGTACTGATGCGACAGGCGGGACTGCGGGTGCCCGGTGTATATGGACCTTCGAGGGAAGACTGGGCATCACACGGCATGCCGGTGCCGGAAGTGTGAGGAGAGGATGCCAGACATGGAGACCCTGACACTCCTGCTGACCCGACTGGGACTGACCATGATTCCTGCCTTTCTCTTTGGTTATGAACGGCAACGTTCCCGCAAGCCAATCGGATTCGGCACGTTCATCTTTGTTTCTGTGGGAGCCTGCTCGCTTGCATTGATTGCAAAGGCATTGCCCGGACAGAACACGGTTCCACTCCTGGCCGCCATCGTCACCGGAATCGGCTTTCTCGGAGCCGGCGCACTAATCAAGACAGGCGAGAAAATACACGGGTTCACCTCAGCTGCTTTGATCTGGCTGTTCGCGATTTTCGGACTGGCAATCGGCGTTGGCGAAATCATCCTCGGAATGACCATCTACCTGATCATCTGGCTGGTTTCGCTGGTGGATCAGCTGCTCCAGAATCGCAGTATCGGCGCCTACAAAAAGCAACTCTCGGTCACCGTTACGACACCGTTACCAACAAACGCCAGTCACAATGAACTGCTGGCCCGATATGATTGTCGTCTGGTGGGCATCCGGTCCGAGCGGGAACCCACCCGGCATACATTCGTGTATGACATCGCTGTTTCCGCGGAAGACGCAACGGGGCTTGTCGGATCGCTGCTGGAATCTGTGGATGTGGTCCGGGTGGATCTGGAATAGGAAAGTAAAAATGAATAACCGGGAAGATACACCCGTAAGGAAGAGACGGAGGTATGCATGATCGTATCAACCCTGATGGTGGGCCTGATGACGGGTCTGGTGCTCGCCCTGCTGGTCGCAACCGTCATTCTGCTGCTTCGCCGGAAACCCGGACGACGCATGTCCATCCACGCGACTGTGGAACACATGAAGTCGATCGGCCAGTTGTCTGTGTTCAAAGTGGTCACAAAAGAAATCGTAACCGAAACCGACCATTCATTCGGTGAGTTCGGATCCAAGTATCTCAGTTGGGCATTGAGCCGGAAAAAAATGGCCATGATATTCGAATTCGAAATCGACTTCCGCTATGACCTGCGCCGCCCGGAATTTGAAATTATCGGAGCGGACCAGGGGTCGTTCATCATCAAAATGCCCCCCTGTTTCTATGAAGTGCATATCCGGGATATCCGGTTCTATGATGAACAGAAGTCCAAGTTTCTCCCCTGGCTGCTGCCGGATCTGCTCAACGGATTCCTGGGGCCGGGATTCACGGAAGAGGATAAGAACCGGCTGGTGGCCGCCGCCCGGACCCATGCCCAGTCACAGGCGGAAGAACTGGTTCGCAGTCTGGAATCGGAAGTTCAGAATTCTGCAAAAGCAACGCTGCAGTCCATTTCCAGGGCTTTCGGCGCCTCATTTGTGGCATTTGACTTCGACACGGACAAGCCGGAGGCAGTAGCCGTTGAGGTTTCCAGCCAGGCCGTCTCATGACACCGTGGCCCGTCTGCCTTGAATTCAGGGGTCAAATGGGCCATAATGCAGGCACAAATTGGCGCGTATACTTGATCATAAGGAGGAAGAATCATGTCCGAACACACATATGAATCCCTGAACAGTATGAAAGTGGGACAGTTGCGGGAGATTGCAAAAGAGATCAATCATACTGCGGTCGACGGTTATACCCGCATGAAAAAAGACGAACTGGTCCAGGCATTGTGTACCGCTCTGGACATTGAAGCTCACGTTCACCACGAAGTGGTTGGCCTGAATAAGGCCGGCATCAAGGCACGGATTCGTGAGTTGAAAGTTGAACGGGATCAGGCGGAGGCCGCTCACGACCATGAGAAACTGAAAAAGCTGCGCCGTCAGATCCGGCATCACAAACACAAACTGAGAAAAGCGACTGTCTGAAACACGACCCGCCGGCAGGCGGGTTTTTTTGTGTCCCCACCGGTCTGTTCTTCATCATGAAGCCGTTTCAATTCTGACGTGCCCGGGTGATTTTCCAGCCCCTTTCCACGTCAAAGTTGTTTTTTTGTTAACCTGCGACCGGTCTCATCCGTACATCTACTGAAAGACGCAGCTGGAAGAGGAGGCCGCAATGAAAAAAATACTGGCAGCAATCATCCTGATGACCGCCATTTTACCGCTGTCCGCTGCAACTACGCCGGACAGCGTCACACTGACCCACCCATACAGCACAATTGATCAGTTCACCCGCTCCGCCCGACCGGTCCCGGAAGTTCCCGGAACCCTCCATAGCATCCGTGAATCCGTCGAATTTGATGCCGGGAATTTTCATCTGTCCGGAACCCTGACCAGACCGGAAGGCGCGGGTCCGTTTCCTGCAGTGGTGTTTGTACACGACAACAGCCGGATGAGCCGGGACGGATACGGTCTCTATGAGCCGATCTGGCAGCGGTTCATCGAATCCGGTTTTGCCTGCCTGTCATGGGACAGTCCCGGTATTGGAGAATCCCGCGGAACATTTGAAGCCGCCGGAGAGTTGGGTCAGCGGGCCAATATCGTTCAACAGGCGCTCCGATTTCTGCAGTCCAGAAACGACATCGATGCGAAGAGGATCGGATTCTGGGGCGTCGGAAAAGCCGGCTATGTGATGACACTTGCCGCATCCGGATCTCCTGAAGTGGCATTCATCATTGCCGTTTCGTGTCCCGGAACCAACCCGATTGATTACACCGCCTACCGGCTCGCTGCAGAAATGAAGCACGCCGGCCTCACCGATGTGGCGGCCCGAACCTATGCCTGGTACTACAAGCGACAGGAAACCGCATCCACTTATGGTGACTACCTCGAATATGCCCAGACCCTTTACCATCAGCCCGTTGCACGTAAGATCCTGGGACTGGACAGTCTCCTTCGGCCGGAAGCATTTATCCCGGTCGAACAGGATCCGGACAAATCCCTGGAAATGGGAAAACTGCTGGAGAAAGTAGCGGTGCCTGTTCTGGCTGTTTTCGGTTCACGGGACGGACAGCTGGATGTATCAGACGCAATCTGGACGTTCAGAAGTGCACTGAGACGGGGAGGGAACAACCGGCTCACCGTCGCACGGATTCCCGGTGCCGATCACATGATCCTTGAATCATTTACCGGCGGCATGCGGGAAATGCGTGACAACATTCTCAGCGGAACATATCGATACGCCCCCGGCTATCTCAGAGCAATGGAAAACTGGCTGGCCGGACTGAAACGCCAATGGAACAGGTAAACCTGTATTGCATCCTCACAGCCCGGTTATACCGGGCTCTTTTTTTGCGGTTTGTCCGGATTCACCCACTTGCATCATCATTGCCCGATATGCACAATCGAACCGTAGAGGGTGGATTATGAAAGAGAATATGTTTTGCAGCCTGGTCATCTTTACAAATCTTATGTTCTTTACGGCGAGCCCCGTTACATCGGCGTGCACCGCATTTCAACTGACAAGAAGCGGTCAGGTGCTGGTGGCAAAAAACCTGGACTGGCGCATCGAAGCCGGATATCTGATTGTTCAGCCAAGGGGTATCCACCGCCAGGCTCTGGTCCCCGCCAGTCAGCCGGTGGCTGAGTGGACAGCACAATATGGAACCGTCACCGCCTGTCAGTTCGGACGGGACTTTCCATTGAGCGGCATGAATGAAGCCGGTCTGGTTGTCATCGAGTTGAGTCTTTCCATTTCCCGCTACCCCCGCCCCGACCATCGGCCTGCCGTCAATGAATTCCAGTGGATTCAGTACATGCTGGACACCTGTTCAACCACAGATCAGGTGATCGAGTCCGCAAGTCGTTTGCGCATTGAACCCGCACTGTTTGCCCTTCATTACTTCATCACGGACCGGTCCGGGAATGCGGCCGTGATCCAGTTTCTGGACGGCCACATGGTTGTGAGAACGGGCACTGAATTGCCGGTTCCGGTCCTGACGAATAACCGATATGACAACATGACCCGCTATCTCAAGCATTATGAGGGTTTCGGTGGAGATCGGATTCCACTGAAAAGCTCTGCTTCTCCGGAACGCTTTGTCCGAACTGCCCGTCTTCTTCAACTGGGGCCTGAAAACGGCGAGACGCCCATTCAGCAGGCAGTCAGAATTCAGGATTCCGCAGCTCAACACGACACGGTCTGGCAGCTTCTGTATGAACCCACCGCACTTCAGGTTCATGTTCGGACCCGCAGGAACCCGACACAACGTACCCTGGCATTTCAGCAGGAGTGGTTTGAGCCGGATCAGCCATGCCGGATGTTGGATCTTGGTGCCCCGGGTCCACTCTGGGAAGGTCATTCCGACCTCCCTCAATGGAGCCTGGCGGCAAACCGGGCCTGGATTCAACTTGTGTTTGAAAAACTGCGGGCCGGTGATCGGAATGACCCAACCCGATTCATGAACCTGGAAGCGTGGGTCCGGTATCCACTGGAACACACCAATCACGCGAATCCGTGAGCAGGCTGCTATTTTCGTCTATGCGCCACCAGTTTGCGGACACGCAAACCTCCGGAACTGAGATACGGCAGAATCAACGGATTTTTCACACCTTCCTGCGAATCATTGCTGCCAGTTTTTCTTTACGGTCCGACGATGCGCAACGCAAGGTAAGGCGCCAGGTTGAACAGAAATATCAACCCCTTGAACAACAGCATGCCGCCATAATGCATGGTACGCACGCGTTCTTCGGGCAGCCCGAACCACCGTCCATGCCACTTGCAGATCCAGTCTCCCATGGCCATGAACAACAGCCACCACGCCAGTAACGCGACAATGTTGACAACCAGGCACCATGCCAGAAAATCCCGGACCAGTTCCACTGTCATGATGTTTCTCCCCCCTTCTTCATTGTTCAATCAACACACCGGAAAACCGGTTTCATGATCTTCATTCAGGACGTGGTTCGGAACGGAATAAGCACTGCACATCAGGGGAATTCACCGTAGTTCTGCCCGCCGTGGACTGAGTGCCAGAAAACGGAAAATCCGGAACGGGTCAGTCGTACCGGCACGCAGATGGATCTGTGAGGTGGTCACATAGATCATCCCACGGGGCCCCACAGCGAAACTGTCCGGCCATTTCAGGCGTTCGTCCTGCACCACCATCTGCACCTCACCGGACGCGGGGTCAATCCGGCGGATTGCGTTCAACTCCAGTGACGTCAGATAAATCCAGTTGTCCGGTCCAAAAATGATCCCGTCAGATACACCGGATTCTCCCACTCTCTCCACGGACTGACCTGCAACGTCGTCCTTCAGCGACTGGTCACGCAATGCTTTTGTCGGCACCCGGTAAAGGGTTTTCCCCGTCAAGGCCTGATAATAGAGGAAGTTGCCATCCGGCGAGAGGGCAATGCCGTCACTGTGAATGGGACCGTCCATAGGAACCCCTTCAATCACGACCTGGATGTCCTCTGCCCGAACCGAAGGATGACCGTCCAGCCGGCGAAAGGAATCACCGGTCTCAAGATTCAGGACAACAATGCCACCCTGGCCTGAATCCGTCATGTATGCAATGTTCCGATCCGTATCCACGCGAACGTCGTTCAGATAGCTGTTTTTCAATGCCACCGAATCATCAAACCGGTAAACCCGTTCCACCGTATCGGTCTCCAGATTGATCATCAGCAGTTTGGCGGCACCGGACACAACACCCTGGAATCGCGGGTTGGCAGCATCCAGTATCCACAGCCGGTCCAGGTCATCCACATACAGGCTCTGGACGCAGACAAATCGCTCGGCAGGGTCAATTTCTTCCTCCCGCCAGTTGTTCCAGCTATCGTCCGGATAGGGAACAGGGAAACCGGAATAACTCAATTCGGCAACAGACACCGGCGTTTCATTTGTCCATCGGGGATATGTTACAAAAATCCGGTCATGAGAAGAGACTGCCAGTCCCGTCCAACGCCGGTCAGATTCCGCTACAATTTCCAGCTTATCCTGCCCGGACAATCCGGTCGGCCCCTGCTCTCCGGACCGTTCCGTTGAACATCCGCAGGAAATCAACAGCACCATTCCGAGAACAATAAGCCAACGCCCAGACGAACGCATCATGCTTCCTCCCTCTGCGTTGCCGGCACCATATTCGTAGAGAACCAGACAATGGATATATTCTGTTATACCACGAGACCGTGCAAAACAAAAAAAGAGCAGCGTCATTTCCGGTATCCGTTCCAACGGACATTTTTTTGCGAAAGAAAAAAACCTACCAGAGCGGCTCTTTCTGGCTCAGGTCCTTTAACCAGGTCCCGTATTCATCCAGTTTCAGTTGACGGTCCTCATCCGAAAGGCGGGATGCGCCGAATACCACGAAAGGCGGCAGTGCCTGCATGCCCGTAAAGTAGAAGATACCGTGATTGATGTTGAACAGGATGTCGTTGATGTCCCCATTGGGGCCGCCCGGTTCATAGAAATGTGCCGGTCCCCCGGTGGTCACCGTGATGAAGGCCTTCTTGCCCGGGAAGGCCCCTTCTTCATAAATCCCGGTGTTGCCGCCATACGCGAATCCCATGGCAAACACCCGGTCTACCCAGCCCTTCAGGATTGCCGGAACCGAAAACCACCACAACGGAAAATTAAAATTGACCACATCGGCCTTCGCCAGCTTGTCCATCTCCGCCTGCAATACCGGTTCAAATGTCCGGTGCTCACAGGCATACAGTTGTTCCATCTGATACTTGTAATAGTCCGCACCGGACAGGCGGGAAAAGTCATGGCGTCCACCCACCGGGTTGAAATCCATGGCATACAGGTCGGAAACCGTAACCGAATGACCCTCTTCCTCCAACACGGCTGCGGCCTTGTCTTTCATGGCCGAGCTGAATGACGCCGGGTTTTCATGGGCATGAACAATGAAAATATTCACGCCATCACCTACACGCCGCGAAAATCGGGGTCCGGCTGGGGTTTGTTTTCCAGGATACGTTCAATGCGTTCGATTACATCATCCGTCAGTTTGTCCACGTCCTGCAATGCCTTCATGTTTTCCGTGACCTGTTCAGGCCTTGAAGCCCCCGTGATCACGGTTGACACGTTGGGATTTTTCAAACACCAGGCCAGCGCCATTCGGGCCATGGAAATGCCCAGTTCATCCGCAACCGGCTGCAGTTTCTTTGCCTTCTCGATCTTGATCCGGCCCTCGGGGGTATCCATAATGTTCTCTTTCAACCATTGATAGTTGCTCAGTGTCAGACGGCTCCCGTTCGGAATGCCGTCATTGTATTTTCCGGTCAGGATACCGGCCGCCAGCGGACTCCAGATGGTGGTTCCCAGACCGATCCGGTCGTACAGTCGGATATACTCCTTCTCGATCTTTTCACGGCGCAACATGTTGTACTGGGGCTGTTCCATCAGGGGCGGTACCAGACCCTCCTGACGGGCCACCATCACCGCTTCCATGATCCGGTCCGCGGGCCATTCGGACGTTCCCCAGTACAGGGCCTTTCCTTCCCGAAGCACCTGGTTCATCGCACGGACCGTTTCCTCCACCGGTGTATGGAAATCCGGCCGGTGGCAGAAAATCAGGTCCACATAGTCCATCTGGAGCCGTTTCAGGGCCCCTTCCGTTCCTTCCTTGATGTGCTTGGCGTTAAGTCCGCGATCATTGGGACCCTGACCGCCCCAGAATATCTTGGTGGAAACAATAATATCCGACCGTCTCCATCCCAGTTTCCGGACGATTCGTCCCATCATTTCCTCCGCCACTCCGTGTCCATACACTTCGGCGTTGTCAAAAAAGTTGACCCCTGCGTCAAATGCCGCTTTCATGCAGGATTCCGCCACATCGTCTCCGATCTGGTCGCCGAATGTCACCCATGCGCCGAAACTCAATGCCGATACCCGGAGACCGGAGTGTCCCAGATGCCGATATTCCATTTGTGCCTCCTGTTCTCAAAAAAGTAGGTTTGTAAGTCTATTGTATCAGTCGCGTTTATTTTTTGCAGTGTCTGTGCTCTTTGTGCAGATACTCAGCCAGGTCATCCAGCAACAGGGTTTCCGCCCGGTGTAGATTGACCCGGAGGCGAACCTGCCGGAGTTCCTGTTGAGCTTCCGGAAGACGATTCAACTCGTCCGGATTCCGGCTGACAAAGACAATCTTGCGCCAGACCGGCTTTTCACCCGGCTCGCACCACAATCTGCCCTCCAGTGTAACGGGGGCGAAGGTCTTCGAGAACAGCCATGCACCCCCATGCCAGGTCAACCATTCACTGCCCATTTCTTCGGCTCCAACCGCAACCCCGGCCCAGGTGTTGTGCAATGCGGAAGCAACCAGGACACCCTGGAAGACCGCCTCCACAGCACCTGAAATCAGCATATAGCCAATCCACTTTCGTTTCAGACGGCCATAGCCGGACAGCGTGATCTGCAGTCGAAACGGGGAAAGCACAGTACCCTCACCCGTCGTTTCTCCGGATTCACCGCTGTCCCACCGGATGTTCGCGATGGAATCCCCTTTGAACCGTTTCGTGGTGAATGAACGGATCTGCTGCTGAACACCATTCAGGTCATCGTCAATCCGGTGCTGCTCTGACTCCTGATCGACAACGGTATTCTCATCGATAGATTCAATTTCGGCGAGATGCTCCGGATGAACCGCAACCCGCACGGATCCCACAAATTCCAGGCTCTTCTCTGAGGATTGCGCGAGAGGAAGTGGCCGATGAACAGTCAGGCAGGCGGACATGGCGAGGAAACACAAACAGATTTGAGCGACTTTGTTCATAGAACCATCATACACCGTCCTGAATGTCCCCGTGCTTCAGGGCCGTCGCTACGGATGCAGGAACCATCAGAAATACCAGCGGATGGATGCGTATATCAGATCCGGATAGCTGCCGAATTCATCGGCAAACTCCATGAACGGCGGGGTGTCCGACAGTATCGGCGCAGAACCACTGTTGAGATATACCCCGGCGGACAGATAGAGATTCGGCGCCACATTGTATTCCATGGTGAGCGATCCGAACGCGGAACCGTCCGACAGATTCGCCAGCACCAGTCCGCTTATGGTGGTCAACCCGCTCAATTGAAAGGAAAACCCGGTTCCCAGATAGTGACGTCCCAGCAGGTAGACCGAGCCGTCCCGGTAGGCCGGGTCGTTTCCGAGAAACCCATACCGATCCGGGTCTGATGAACCGGCCGTATTCAGATGATATTCCAGGTATGCATACAAACGGGGGGTCAATTGCCGGTCCATACCGGCTGTCAGCCGGACATAATCGTCCTGCGGCAATCCGTCCCTTGCCCTTGCAGGGGATACCAGTGCCGTTTCCAGCCACACACCGGTACCACCGAATGCACGGGTCATATCCAGGCCCACCATCCGATGACGTCTGAACCGCATCAGAAGTACGGAAACGTCCGTACCGCCGGCGTAGGTCTTCCCCCGGACAAAGACAGCGTTCTGATCCATGTCTCCGTCCGGACCCAGTACCAGTCCGGCATCCAGTTCGGACATGGCACCCATCGCATAGCGGAGCCGGACCGCGTCCACTCCGATCCGGTATTCGGTGTCCAGCTCGGTGAAAGCAAACGGGGCCAGCACGTCGGTGGGGTTTACGATCTTACCGCTGCCCCAGGAAACGGGTTGCCGTCCCAGGATGACGTCCAACCGGTCTCCGTGCCAGGTAAACCGGAACCGGTCCAGATTTGCCAGGCCCCCCACGTTGTCATCCCTGTCCGGTTCATCCGGGAAAAGCTGATGGTCCGGATCGCTGAATCGATAGGCGGCAGATCCGGTTTCCGCAAAGATCCCGCCCCCGAAAAGTGCATGGTGCTGCATCAGTAGTGAAAATTCTCCCGCACCTTCAAACGACCAGCGGTCGGACAGCCGATCCCGGTATGTCAGTCGAAGACGGGTGGCACTGGATCCCACCCGATCCACAGGAAACGTACCGGTTGCCGGGTCCGCCAGCCAGCTGAAGTTCTTCAGATATCCGGTCCATTCTCCGGCCGGCAGCATCGTCCCCATCAGGAACAGAATGAGGACCCACCCTCTCGTAATCTTTCGACTCATGGGGTCTCCCGACGCACCTCGTCTCCGGTGATCTTTCCATCCGTCAGGGTAATCATCCGTTTGGCCCGGTCCATGATCATCGGATCATGGGTGGAAAACAGGAACGTCATTCCGGTGTTTTCGTTCAGTTCACGCATCATGTCCAGTAACTCACTACCGGTAGTGGAATCCAGGTTGGCAGTGGGTTCATCCGCCAGGATCAGAGACGGGCGGGACACCATGGCCCGGGCAATGGCTACCCGCTGCTGCTGCCCACCGGACAGTTTTGACGGCAACCGGTCCGCCATACCGGACAGGCCCAGCTGGTCCAACATTTCGGATACCCGCCTGCGTCGTTCCGCTTTGTCCACACCCTGAAGTAGCATGATATATTCCACGTTTTCCGTCACGCTCAAGACCGGAATCAGGTTGTACGCCTGGAAGATGAAGCCCACATGGTCCCGGCGGAAGTCGGACAGTTCACGGCCGCTCATCCCGGACAGCAACTGACCCGCCAGCCAGGCCTTCCCCTGGGTCGGTGTATCCAGGCCGGAAATGCAGTTGAGAAAAGTGCTTTTCCCGGACCCGGACGGCCCCACTATGGCCGTAAATTCACCCGCTTTGATGGTCAGATCCACACCATTGACTGCGTGGACCGCAACCCCGTTATCACTGTACGTCTTGTGTATGTTCTCCGCTCGAATAACGATATTGTTCTCGTGACTCATCTTCTCACTCCTACAGACTTTTCCGAATCGCTTCAGCCGGAACCAGCCGCGCCGCATACACGGCCGGGTAAATACCCACCAGCATGGTCATGCCCAACACCCACAGGGGATATGTCCAGAACTGGGACACCGCAAACCGCGGGTAGATCATCTCCCGCATGGTCACCCCCATCATCTCGATACCCCGATAGTCAATACCCACATGGGAAATCCACCAGGTGATACCGGCACCCAACAGGATACCCAGCACAATACTCAGGACCGCCAGGGCGCCGGCCTCCAGTATGATCAGCCTGGCCATCTGAAACGGACGTGTCCCCACCGCGCGCAGCACACCGAATTCGAACATCCGCTCGTAGATGGACATGAACAGGGTGTTGACAATTCCCAGCGATACCACACCGAACAGGATCAGCCCCACTACCAGCATGGACATGTCGATGAGTTCCAGCCCAACATTGAGTTGCGGGAACAGGACCTGCCAGCCCACTGCTTCGTTTCCCCCTCGGGAATACTGGTCGAAAAACGGATGGTGCTGGTTGTTCACAATCGAGCGGTCTTTCAGAACCAATGCAATTTCATGAATCCGGCCGTCTATGGCCAGCATGTTCTGAAGGGTTTCCCGGTGAACAAATGCCAGTCCCTGGTCCATTTCTTTCGTCCCGAACCGGTAAATACCCGAAACCCGGAACAGTTCCTGAGACAGCTGTCCGGAACCCGCCTGGGCGACCGTCAGTACCACCCGGTCTCCCATCCGGACCTGAAGCAGTTCCGCCATCCGGGAACCGATTACCAGGTCCCGTTTCCCGCCGCCCAGGAAATCTCCCTCCTGCATGGCGTCATCGATCTGGGATACATACTGTTCCTGATCCGGATTCACCCCCACCAGTTGTGCCGGTCTCATCTCAGCCGGAGATGCCACCGTACCCATCGCCATGACTCTTGGAGAGTAGGCCGCCACCCGCTGGTCTTCTGACAATTCATGGATCAGCGCGTCGGCGTCCCGAATGGTGTCCGCGGGATCACGGGAATCCCGGTATCCCTTCAGATGAATTTGTGCCTCTCCCATATACGAGGCTGTCGCACTGTGGATCAGGTGATCCGCCATCCCCAGCATCAACGCATCGGTAAAGATCAGGGCCGCCAGACCGATTCCGATTGCCGTGCCGGCGATCAAGGTCCGTCTACTGTTACGAAACAGATTCCGCCAGGCCAGTTTAACTGTCATCCACATGGTTGTTCCCTCCTCAGTGCATCCGCATGGATTTCGCGGGATCCGTACGAACGGCCATCATGGCGGGACCCAGCGCAACCGTTACCGCAGTCAACACCACAATCACGGCAGGAATCACAAAACTGCGCAGATTGATTTCCGTTTTCAGCACATCGAATGTCACGCCGCCGTAGGTAAACGGCTCTGACAGCGTGATGCCCTGGATGGATACCCAGTAGTTGAGTCCGAAGGCAATCACACTTCCGACAATCACACTGGCCAGCGCCAGCAACAGCACTTCACCCAGCACCAGTCCCACCAGTCGCCTGCCCCGGGTACCCAGAGCCAGAAGCACGCCGTATTCGCGACGGCGTTCCAGCACCGACATCAGCACCGTATTCAACACCCCTACCGCCACGATCAGCAGAATCACCGCCAGGGTAATCCAGTTCCCCTGCCGGTCCGCCTGCATGGCCCGGTAGAAGGAGGCCGCAAATTCCTGCCAGGTTTCAACCGACAGCTTGCTGTTATTCAGATGCGCCTTAATCTCCTCTGCCGCCGGCTTCACGTCATGCAGTGAATCAACGGTAATGGCAATCTCATGAATCCTCCCGTCCAGTACCATCAGTTCCATCGCATCATCAAGATGCAGATAGCAGTCCATCCGGTCCGCCATCGGATCGCCACTGTCCACAATTCCGGTAATCGTGTAGGCATCATTTGCGATCGATCCATCCGCCCCCTGAGACACGATCACCAGCTCATCACCGATGCCGGCTTTCAGCTGTTTCGCCAGCCCTGCTCCCAGCACCGCCTCGTGCTCAGCCGTTGCAGACAGGCCGCTTCCCATCTTTACCTTCTCATCAAAGCGGGTGGTTGCCTGTTCCCGTACCGGATCAATGCCATTGATCCGGACAGCCGTGGTTTCGTCACCGACCGAACCCAACCCGTAGGCAAAGATTCGCGGCGTCCAGTGTTCCACCGACTCCGTTTCTTTCAGAGCAGCCTGTATGGCGTCCAGATTGTCAATGGTCTTGTAAATGGATGGTTTGTCCAGATAGTCACCGGCGTGAATCTGGATATGACCCAGCCGGTTGCGCGTAAAGGCCTGAATCACCGTGTTTTAGGAGCCATCCACCCACGCAATGGAGAACGCCGCCAGTACGAAACCACCCAGCATGGTCAGCATGGTCAGAATACTGCGCCGACGCTGGCGAAAGAGGTTCCGCATTGCCATGCGCATCATGGCGTGTCGCCTTCCACCGGCTGACGAAGATGGCGAAGGGAAAACGTGCCGGGATCAATGGCCACATCAAATTTCAGTTCCCGGTATCGAATCACTGTCTTGTGTCCCTCCTTGTGAGCGGGTACCAGTGTCAGCACCGAAGGAACCTGCCTTCCTTCAAAGTTCCGGATCTCGGTAAATGTCATCTCCCGCATCATCTCTCCCCGTTCGTCATAGTACCGTTGACTCACCGGAATCAGGTCTTCCGCCCGGACTTCAATTACGACCCGGTCCCAGACAATCGGAATGTCCGGTTTCGGTTTTGCTTCCAAGTATTTGTGATCCGGAACGGCATTCTCCGGATGAATCAGTCTGAACGTATAGTCCTTCAATAAAGTAAACTCCCGTACCAGATCATCGTTCGTAAAATCCGAACCCATCCATGCACTCATCATCATGGATGGTGGAATTTTGATGACCTTGCCGGTCCGGGGAAGATAATTCCACATTTCGGTGCTCATCCGCAGTGTTCCCACGCCCCGTTCTTTCCGGGGTGACAGAATCCGAATGAACGTCTTGTCCATCCCTTCCGACCACACCCGCATTTCGAGGGACCGTTTCCAATGGGGTGTTTCGATTTCCATTACGACATCAGCAAAGGCCGTATCCGACCGGTACAGATGATCCACCTTCTTCGCAATTGCAACCGCCTCCTCATCCGACTGGCACAAACCGATCGGAACAATCAGGACGAACAGACAGCATGAAACCAGAAACCGCTTCATCATTCCCCCCTCTCAACGGGGTAAAAGCCCCGTAGCAAAAGTGCAAAGTCTTTGCGCAACATGTCCTCCAGATCGTTCGCATCAATATCGCGGGACAATACAAACATCTGAAACTGCATCAGAATACACCCGAACAGCACCATGGCACCATGTTCCGTGTCCAGATTCGGGTCAACAACGCCGCGCTCCTTCAACAGAACCAGCCGTTTCTCCAATTCCGCTACCAGCATCCAGTCCAGTTCAAATACCGGCTCATCCAATTTGCGGCCGGACGTGTAAATTGATGCAGCAAACTCCAGCCACAGAGAACGGTCATGAACCTTCAGCAATGTCAGAAATCCCTTTGCGGCTCCCAGCAGTATCTCCACCGGATCTGCTTCAGCAGAAGTCACCGCACCACTCTCGGTTCCCGTCATTGTCAGCAACGACTGCTTCAATACCGCAATAAACAGGGTGTCTTTCGAAGGATAGTAATTGTAAAGTGTCCCCACACCCACGCCGGCACGCTCAGCAACCGCGGACATGGTGGTGCCGTCCAGTCCCCGCTCGTGAAACAGCGTTCCGGCCGCCTCCAGCATGCGCCGCTTCCGCTCCTCCTTCTTGCGTTCTCTCAAACCGGCGTGTTGCTTCCCGGACATCCTTACCTCCAAACCTGAACGCGTTCATATATGAACACATTCATGATTCTAATTGTCCTTCGTGTTCTGTCAAGGAAAAGTTTCAGTGAATCTCTCTGATTCAACCAACAGTGCGCGGTTCACACTTGCGAAGTTCAAGACGGACCCAATTGCAAGACCGAGAAGTCGATCCGGGTTTTTTGTATGCATATTAAACATCCACTCCGTATAGGTACCGAACATATGATCGGTACACTTCTATTGTCCGCAGTAGCTTAGGGATGATAACGTGTTTATATTTTTGCGTTGACAGTAACTGGGATGTGCTAGAATTATGACAGCCACGACGGGCGGGGTATTATGAGGGATACACTGGAGCGGATCGCCGTATTCGCCTCGGACCAACAATTGACGGCCGTGCTGGCTGGCTTGCCATGTGCTGACCACCTGAACATTGACCTGTGCCGAAATGAGGATGAGCTGGCCGAATTCACAGGAAGTTCGCGGTATGACTTCGCATTCCTGATCCCTCCCCTTTCACCCGAATTCATTCATCACCTGGACATCCACAGATCCGACATTCCGTTTCCCCTTGTCGGCCTCTTTCAGGTGCCCCTGGAGGAATCGGAGCCGGTCTGTCGAATTGCAGATCGGCTGGTGTTGGTACCGGACAACACGGAAGCTCTCTGTCAGGCTTTCGGGCGTATCGTTCAGAAATGGCAGGAAGAGCATGAGGTCCGACTTCTGTCCGGACTGGCAAAACTGAACGCATGTATGATACGAAAAGGACAGGAAACGGGGAATGTGATCGATCGTCTGGCTGAAACGGTGGGCCTGCTTCTCAATGCCTCCTGCGTCCTGTACAACCGACTGGAAAATAACATGTTGTACACAGCAGGATCCTGGAATCTCCCGACTTCGGTCACCCGAAAAAGTCCCGCTCAGGGACATATCTGTTTCGATGTCATTACCCGATCCAACGAAAAGACACTCGAAATCCACGACCTTCAACAAACGGTTTATGCTGAAACCGATCCCACGATCATGACAACCGGTATCTCCACCTATATCGGTCGGGCTGTCTGGTGCAACGGTAAGCCGGTGGGTTCCCTGTGTGCTGTTGACGAGAAAGAACGCAGCTTTTCCACTACGGACAGCATATTGCTGGAAGTTGCGGCTTTACTGGTCGGGACGCGGGAAGAGCTGCACAAGAAAAACCCCCTCACCGATGCTGATCGCTTCCGCGTCCTGTTCGAGAACGCACCGGAAGGACTTTACCTGTGTTCCGCCGACGGTTCGTTTCTGGAAGCAAACCGGAAGCTCCTGGAGATTCTGGGATACCCGGACAAGGAAACGCTGCTATCCGGCAATATCCGCGATATTGCCCGGGATCCACGGGACCGTGACAACTGGGTCGCCAACGCCATCCGGAAAGAAGCCGAACAGCAGAGCACCTATGTGGCCCGTCGATATGACGGATCCATCATCTGGGTCGAAGATACGGGGCATGCCGTGTCGGATGAAAACGGCGATCTTCAATATTTTGAGGGAAGCATGTCGGACATCACCCGCCGTGTTGAGATGGAGGAAACACTCCGGCAATCCCAGAAAATGGATGCCGTCGGACGTCTGGCCGGTGGGTTCGCCCATGAATTCAACAACCTGTTGACGGTCATCAACGGATACAGCGAATTGATATACACCTCCCTGCAGGATCAGGATATCAACAAGGATCGGATCAAGTCTGTCATGCAGGCCGGCAACCGGGCCGCCGAACTGGTTGACATGCTGCTGGCATTCAGCCGCAAACAGATGATTCACCCGGTCTACCTGGAACTGCCCTCCATCATGGAAGAAATGACCCCCATTCTTCGCCACCTGGCAGGCGCCAGTATCCAGATTGAACAATCCTGTGCACCAGACCTTCCCGGAATCAAAGCAGATCGTGAGCAGATTCAGCAGTTGATCATCAACCTGAGTATGAATGCCATATCCGCTGTCCGCGATTCGGGACCCGAAAACGAATCTCACATACAACTGACGTGTGACCGCATCACACTGACCGAACCCCTGGAAACCGTGGGCGGTCAGGTCGGGCCCGGACCGTTTGTCCGATTTGAAGTTGCGGACAACGGAATCGGCATTCCACAAGACATGATGGATCTGATCTTCGAACCGTTTTTCACTACACGGGAAATCGGAGAAGGTGCCGGACTGGGACTGGCTGCGGTTCACGGGATCGTCAATCAGAACGGCGCCGGCATTACGGTCACGTCCCGACCCGGGCAGGGGTCAACGTTCACCGTATACTGGCCCGTCCCGGAAAGTGTGGATGCCTAGACGGAATCCACCGCCCGCTGTGGAAATCGCATTCGAAATCTGTGATAATGCGTGGTGTATGACACGTGGCCATTCGGACCGGATGGAATGTCCATAATGACCTGAATGACGGAGATAGAACATGAATAAGGTGAAAACAGCCGTAATCGGAACCGGGCATCTGGGCAAATTCCATGCCCGCGTCCTGAGCGTACTGAAGAACGCCGAATTTGTCGGTGTCGTGGACATCGATGAAGATCGAGGAAAGGAAATAGCCGCCAGGTACCATGTCCCTTTTCTTTCAAAATACGAAGATATCGTCAATGATGTGGATGCGGTCACCATTGCCACCCCAACGATTTACCACCATGAAATCGCAACGTTCTTCATGAAAAAGGGGAAACACGTGATGGTGGAAAAACCCATCGCAAGCGAAATCAAGGATGCGGAAGCGTTGGTGGAACTGGCGGAAAAAACGGGAACAAAGCTACAGGTCGGCCATATCGAGCGTTTCAACCGGGCATTTTCGGCGCTCGCCTCATACGTGGAATCGCCCTTTGTCATGAAGACATTCCGATACTCACCCTTTACCGGTCGCAGTGTGGACATCGACGTCATTCTGGATCTGATGATTCACGACATGGACCTCATATTCGCATTGGAACCATCACCGGTTAAACGGATTACGGTCAAAGGGGCCAAGGTCGTCACGGACAAGACTGATATCGCGTATGCCCTCGTCGAGTTTGAATCCGGTTGTCTGGCTGAACTGGATGTCAGCCGGGTCGCCGCGGAACGGGAGCGGAGCATGCGGGTCTTCGACGGCGGAAGCAACTCCTACTACAGTGCCGATCTCAACAACCGGAAATTGAAAAAGATGTTCTACCGGGACGGCAAATTGATCAATCATCCTATCCCCGTAGAAGACCGGGATCAGCTGGAAGCGGAAATCGGGTCCTTCCTCGATTGCATTCTCCATGACCGTCCCGTGGAAGTGCCGGGAGAGGCTGGATTGAAAGCCCTCCGCTATACCAAGTTGATCTCTGAAATGGCCGACACCGGCAAATGCTTCATCGAGTTCTAGAAGATATCCGGGGAAGGGGACTTACCCCTTCCCTTTCCTGCATGATACTCCGGGACCGGAAACCGGTGTATTCCGTAAACCTGCCTGAAGAACAGGACATACTTCCTGTCTACGATATCGCATCACTGACAAAACCCCTGCTGACCTTTCCCCTCATTCAATCCGTTCTGGGAAATCTCGACAGGAACCTGGTCTCCATCCTCCCGGACACAAAGCTGAACGTGACCATACACCGACTGGCCGGACACACAGCCGGACTGCAGCCGTGGCTGCCGCTGTATCTGTACGACGCACCCTACCGGGATACCATTGAAAACCATGGGACCGGCACCACCGGTCACGTTTACAGCTGCCTGGGATACATCATACTGGCGCGCGCCCTTTCACGGGCAACGGACACTACATTCAAGGAGCTCGTTCTGGACCGGATTCGCCATTACCCCCAATGTGAGTGTTCACCCGGGGCCCGGCCGGACGTCCAACCCACCGAACAGGGGAATCAATACGAAAAAGAGCTGGCCGGTGCCTGGTTCTCTGAACCCGATCCCAGACGTTTTCGGTTGGAAACACTCATTCACGGCGAAGTTCACGACCTGAATGCTTACCATGACGGCGGCATCTCGGGGAACGCCGGTCTCTTCGCAACGGCACAAGGCTGCGGTGAACTGGCCATCCGCCTGACGGAATTGTCCGACTGGCAGCTGCCTCTGATGAAAGCGGAGGGATATTTCTACCACATGGGATTCACCGGGACAGGGCTGGCCATCTCACCGGATACGCGGACAATTGTCGTATTCCTCTCCAACCGGGTACACCCAGTTGTGCATCCCATTGACTACAGCATCGTCCGGCATCGCGTCTTTCAAACAGCTCTTGGAGAATTCGCATGAACCGTGACATTTCCATCATTGAAGCATTCTTCATCGCACTGATTCTGTTGCTGGTATTGTTTGTCACGCTGGACCAGACCATGTTCCGTGCAATGAAAGTCGAATTCATGGAGATGAAAGAACAGAAAAAACCGGAAGGCCCCATTAAATTTACCTTTGTGGACCTCCCGGATGATCGGGAAACCGAGAATCCGAATGCAAAATTGTATTCAGACATCAGCCGCCGGGCATCGGGCGGAAGCGGTGCCCCTTCCGAAGAAGCGGCTTCCCAGGGAAACACGCCGGAAATTGTGAAGCGGCCCGCAACACCATCCACACCGGAACAGCCACCGGTACGGCCTTCTCCACAGTCCACCATGCATGGCGAAAAAGAGCAGGCGGACACCGGGGAGACAGGAGCAGAGGAAGCAGGGGCTCCCGCACCCACCACGAAACCACAACCTCAAATCGATATGAGCAAACTGTTTTCTGCAACCGATCCTGAAATCTACAACAATCCCGAGGGGGGACTCACCATACCCGGCAACTTTTCCATCGACACCCAGGGATTTGATCTGGGACCCTATGCCAAACGCATTCAGCAGATCGTACGTGGCAACTGGAAAGTTCCGGGCGTGGCCCGAACCCTTTACCTGAGTGGGCGGGTGGAAATCACATTTACCATTGACCGGGACGGCAATATTGACAATGTACAGGTAGCAAAGGGAACGGGTTTCGAGCCACTCGACAAATCGGCCGAACTGGCAATCCGCTACTCCAACCCGCTACCCCCCTTGCCATCGTTCGTTCCGAAAGATAAAATCAACGTCAAGTGGACATTCTATTACAACGAGCGACCGGAGGACTGATGTGAACCCGCGGATACGAACACTGGTGGAAAAACTGAGACGCATCTTCCAGAATTTCTGGCACAAGAATGTATTTACCCTGGCCGCAGCCGTTTCCTATTATGCGTTCCTGGCCATTTTCCCGTTTTTTATCCTGCTGATCTACGTCTCCACCGTCCTGTTTCAGCGCAGTCTCTCGATCGAGAAACTGGAAGCACACCTCAAGCTGTTTCCGCCGGCTGTATCGGACACCATCATCGCCAACCTCGATTCCATTGTTTCCACCGGTAGAGTCTTCTCGGCCATTTCCCTGATTGCCGTCATCTACTTTGCCTTCCGGGTATTTACTGTGATGGAATCCGCGCTGGATGTCATCTTCGAAAGTACCGAATCCCGATCCACCTGGAAAGCCAACCTGAAATCCTTCCTGTTCTTTCTGATGACGGGTTTTGTTCTCCTGATCCTGTTTTTCTCCGGCCCCACATTGTTTGTCCTCAGTAAGAAAGTCCAGGAACTGACATTTTTGGACTCGTACTACCTGTTTCTGCTCTCTCAGATTGTTGTGGAAACCATTTTCTTTGCCTTAACCTACAAGTATCTGGCCCATGTCAAAGTGCCCATGAAAAGCGCCCTGATCGGTGGATTCACAGCAACGGTTCTATGGGAACTGCTCAAGCATATATTCGGCCTTTATATCGTATCCATTGGGCTGTATGAATTGGTGTACGGCTCCATCGGTTCACTCATTATCCTGATGCTGTGGATCTACTGGTCCATCCTGATCTATCTGTTCGGGGCCGAAGTGGCAGCGGATATTTGACAGGGAAGCCGTAAGCTATATGTTATACATAACCGTGAACATGGGAGGTTGAAATGACCGCTGACACGAAACCCGCTACGCTGATCCATCCCTTTCCCAGAGCAACGGCACTGGCCTTCATGCAACATCGGGATGCGATGCTCGCAGAGGTCAACAGACGGATGGAGAAACATCCTGGAATTCGTGAACTTATTGGCGGCAACACAATGGACACAATGATGGACAACCATCGGAACCATGTTCTTTTTATGAGTAACGTTTTTCTGCTCAGTCGCATGGACATGCTGACGAAAACGGTCCCCTGGGTTTATCACGCCTACTCCAGTCGCGGCTTTCAGTTCGACTATTTTCCTCTCGAGCTTGACACGTGGAAATCCGTTATCTCCGCCACGCTTTCACCGGAAATTGCCGAACCGGCACTTCACGTCTATGACTGGATGCTCTCCCATCATGAAAACATGATAGAGCAATCCGGCAAGCTGCTGGAAGAAGGGTATACAGAAAAAGATATGACCCTGGCTGCCGAACGGGAACAATTTACAGAAGCCCTGCTGAAAGGCGATCACAACACATGCCTGAAAATCGGAAAAGCCATTACAAAGGAAAGAATGGGTATCGAGCATTTCTACCTTCGGGTCATGCACCCGGCCCTGTACCGGGTTGGCAGAATGTGGCAGGAAAACCTGATCTCCATCGCCCAGGAACATCTGGCCTCGGCCATTGCGACCCGGGTAATGTCTGCCATATATTCGGAACGGAAAACACCGAAACACACGCGGGGTCGGGCCATGATCACATCTGCTCCCAATGAGTTTCATGAAATCGGGGCATGGATGGTGTCCGATCTTCTGGAAGAGGACGGATGGGATGTCCGTTACCTGGGCTCCAATACACCCGCCAAAGATCTGCTGAAACTGATACATGAGTTCCGTCCCCATATTCTGGCCGTTTCGGCCACCATGACATTCAATCTGGACCGGGTGCAGAACTTGGTTACCCGGATACGAACTGACGACATCCTGAAATCAACCCGTATTATGGTTGGTGGCCCGGCATTCGCCGGTCTGGACGGGTTGCCGGAGCAAATTGGCGCTGACGGATACGCGGCAGACGCCACCAAAGCACGGGACCTGGCAAGGTCCTGGTCAGGAGGCTTAAAGAATGGTTGACTGGTTGTTCCTTCACCAGCATGCCGGTATGCTGGTCCAGTTCCTGAACGATACCAGTGATTCGATTGTAATCGTACTGGATGATGATGCCCGCATTGTGGACGCAAACCGTGCTTTCCGCCGTCTGACGGGCGTTGAAAAGGGCGAGAAAGCCGGAGTGCTGAATGACCATCTTGTTGAGAACAGTAAGTTAAATATGGATCAACTGATTGAATGGACCACCGGCCCCCAGCTGTTCAGCTTCCGCGATGTATCCCAGAATGTCCGGATATTCAGTTGCTGGGTTCTCCCGATCCCGATGGGCTTTCTACTTATCGGTGAAAAGCAGTCCGCTGCCGATGCAGATCTCCTGAACCAGATGAGCCGGCAGACCACGGAGATTTCAAATCTACTGAGAGAACTGAAACGAAAAAATGAAGATCTGCTACGGGCACGGACTGAGATACAAAATCTGAAGAGCCTGCTCCCCGTGTGTGCCAACTGCAAGAAAGTCCGCAATGACGACGGCGAGTGGGAACCGCTTGAGCAGTATTTGCACGAACATTCAGGTACCAGCATCAGTCACGGCATATGTCCGGAATGCCGCAAGAAGTTATACCCGGACTTTCCCGACAAATCCTGACCGGTTTTTTGCAGCCGCTGTTTTTCACATTTCCGAGAATGGGAGCGTGAAACAAGCTCCGGATAGCAGTCACCCAAATGGCACTACTCAGGAGTCGGTATTCCGACAACCGGGTACCCATGAAATCCCGCTTGCGTTATACTGGTCACTTGGCACATACAAGCACGCATATGGGGATTGAAATGATGAAACAACTGGCAGCAGAAGCTTCAAAGAAGCACCATGTCCCCAGCGGTGCTGCGTCGTTGTACCATCAGAAACGGGAACAGATCATCCGGGAAGTGGATGAGATCATGACACGTCATCCCAACCGTGACCGAATCACCGGTCGAAATCCGATTGAGCTAATGAAAGACAACCACCGGAGCCATGGACACTTTATGGCCAATGTTTTCATACTGAATCGGTACGATCTTCTCGTATCCATCGTCCCGCGCGTATATCGAACATTTCTTCACCACGGTTTCAAGCCGTCCTATTTCCCGGTCCAGATTAAAGCCTGGATTGATGCCGTCGTGACGATCCTCGACAAACCATGCATCAAAGCCATTGTAGAGGTATACCGGTGGCTGCTGGGCCGCCACGATATGATGGTCCAACTCGCCGAACACGATCCGGAAGACGCCCACAGTATGGACCTGGTCACATTGGGAAAATTCCGTGATGCTTTCACCGACGGACTCCTGAATCATGGACTGGATAAATGCATGCAACTGGTTTTGCGGAAGCTGGATGACATGCCGATTGATGCATGCTACCGGCTTCTCATCCACCCGTCCCTTCATCAACTGGTCCAACTGCGCGAACGGGAACTCATCTCCATGGAGCAGGAACTGAATGCGTCCTCACTCGCAGGGCGTATACTGGCTCATCTCTACATGCCAGCCGCCAAGGAAAAGACCGCGCCGGCAGACGGACGCGCCATAATTTTTCAACCCAATCCCGCGAGTCCGGACATGGGCAGTTGGAAATTGTCCGACCTGCTCCGATCCCGGGGCTGGCAGTTGAAAGAAACCGCCATCGTAACCGAGAGTGAACTTGCGTTGGAAACCATCCGTCATCATCATCCGGACCTGGTTGTCTTTTCGGGAACGATGCCGCTGAGGCTGGAACGGGTCTCAACCATTGCAAACCGGCTGAAAACAGACGCACAGACATCCCATCTCCGTATCCTGCTCGACGGGCCCGCCTTTTTCCGGGACCCGGATTTTGCACAACACAGCGGCGCTGATGCCGCTACTCTCGATGCGGATGAAGCCTGCTCCATCATCGATCATTGGTTTGGTCAACCCTGACACCAACCAAAAACAAAAAAGCTGCCGACATAAGCCGGCGGCCTGATTGCGCATCAGTTGCGACTGTGTATGATGGGTTCGTGGGCAGGCGTGCACAGCCGAGGAAACGCAACGTACACACAACGTAAGTGAGTATTCCATATGCAAGGCAAAGAAAAAGCCGCTGACTTCCGCCAGCGGCCTGGTTGCGCTTTCTGAGCGCCGTGGATTTTTCCGCGAGGTCAAGGCGAAAAAGCGTGAGGGAGCGGAGCGTACGTAACGTGGGTACGTGAGCATCGCGAACGCTTTTTCAACGCAGAGATCGCAGAAAAGGACCGGCGCTACTCGACCCAGATTTTTACTGTTTCG
>DAINNF010000015.1:0-29989 GCA_036736005.1 Acidobacteriota bacterium | reverse complement strand
TCCAATCCGGAAAACATCCGTGCGCGAATTCTGCTGACGCATGTATTACTGGATAAGGGAGACGGCAGTGAAGCTGCCGAGCATCTGGAATTTCTGGGCTTCATGATGCCGGAAAATGATCCGGCGCTGGAAGAACTGAGGGTGAAGCTGGAAGGCGGTTCCGGCATCAGTGTGGATATAGATGGTGATACGGAGCCGACTGTGGAAACGGGTGGCTCCGTCCAGGACCAGACGGAAGATGACACCATATCTGCTTCGTTGGACATGGATACCGAGGTTCTGCATGCGGAGGATTTGAAACAGATTGTAAAAAGGGATGAACGTGTGCCGGATTCTCCCGACCCGATTTCCGGTTCGGATTTTTCGGGTCTTGCTGAAACGGGAGGAGAACAGGCGAATGGTCCGTTTCCTGATGAACCGGACACCCCGGGCGAGATGATGCCTGATGAAGAGGTGAATCCTGCTGATGTGGTAACCGCATTTGTTGGAGACGAAACGGAGACGGAAGCTGACGTTCCCCCGGAAGATGCAGATTCAGTGGACATCAAGACCCGAACCATGGCGAATGTATACGAGCGGCAGGGTATGTTCAAAGAGGCATTGGAGATTCTGGTGTCCTTGCAGCAGGGTTCTGATGACCCGACTATAGATGCGGATATTTCGCGCATTCGGGCAACGATGGATGGGCACGACGTGGTTGGTTTCTCTAATGAACAGCGCCGCCGAGTAATTGCGGTACTGGAAAACTGGCTGGAGAAGGTAGGATGCAATTCGACGAATTGATGATGGACTTTCCCGACCTGGACATAGTTGTGTTTGACAGGGAAGCACTCGTTGTATTTGAGAAAGGTTCCATCCCCAAGGACAACCTGGTAATTGAACTGGGCCCGATCCTCAAAGATGCTGAACGGCTGGAGTTATTTGTACCATCCGAATGCGTCCTGAAAGCAGGTGGACACCATGTCCTGATGCGCCAGGCGGGAGAATATGTCGTTGCATTGGTACAGGAAGCTTCTGCTCCTACCGGAAAGCTCTACCTCGATCTGATCCGCGTTTACAATCGGCTTGTCCCGGAGTTGGATTGAAGCCGGTACCCGGTGACTAGCAGTTCAGAAGACATGTGTTAGCTGAGACCCAATATTGACGCATATCTCGGTTTGCCTGTATACTCTAGTGGCATTATTCTGGAGGCGGACATGTATGATACCAGTGATTTTCGAAACGGGCTGAAAATTGAGCTGGAAGGAACACCATTTGAGATTGTTGAATTCCTTCATGTGAAACCGGGTAAAGGCGGAGCATTTGTACGGACAAAACTGAAGAACATGCAGACGGGTGCCGTGTTGAACAAGACTTTTCGTTCCGGAGAGAAAGTCGGCAAACCGGATGTGGTAGAACGTCACATGCAGTATCTGTATCCTGAAGGGGAAGCAGTTGTATTGATGGATCTGGAGACATATGAACAGTTTACGGTTCCTTCTTCCGTGCTGGGAGACAACATGAAGTTCCTGAAGGCGGATATGGAGATGGACGTGTTGTTCTACAATAACGAGGCGATCGGTATTACCTTGCCGGTATTCGTTGAACTGGAAGTGGTCCAGTCCGACCCGGGACTTCGGGGTGACACGGCCAGTGGAGCAACAAAGCCGGCTACGCTTGAGACAGGCGCTGTAATCCAGGTTCCCTTGTTCATTGAAGAGGGAGACAAGTTGCGCGTAGATACCCGAACGGGTGAATACATCACAAGGGTGAAATAATGGATATAAAAGAGATCCAGGAATTGATGCTGTCGTTTTCTGAGAACAGATTGACTGAATTGGAACTGGAAAATGAAGGATTTACACTGAGGCTAAAGCGGGAGGAGACTGTTATACAGCCAACCATGACAGTTTCGCAGCCGACACAGCCGGTGCCGGTCGTGAAATCTGATGCGCTGGATGTGCAACCAGGGGAAGCGGAGGATGAAGACCTTGTATACATTGAATCGCCGATTATCGGCACATTTTACCGTTCCCCGAATCCGGATGCTGACCCCTACGTCAGTGTTGGCGATAATATTCGAAAAGGGCAGATCCTGTGTATTATAGAAGCAATGAAAATCATGAACGAGATTGAAGCTGAGATTGAAGGAACCATTGTAAAGGTGTTGCCGAAGAATGCAGAAGCGGTTGAATTCGGCCAGCATCTGTTTGCCGTGAAACCGCTGTAGGATGGATGCCGGGATGTTCAAGAAAATCCTGATCGCCAACCGCGGTGAGATTGCTCTGCGGATCATAAATGCATGCAAGGAATTGGGTATCCATACGGTCAGCGTGTTCTCCGAGGCGGACCGGGATTCTCTTCCCGTAAAGCTGGCGGATGAATGTATCTGTATCGGACCGGCCGCCAGCAGTAAGAGTTACCTGCATGTGCCTTCCATCATTGCGGCAGCCGAGATCACAGGGGCTGATGCGATACATCCCGGGTACGGTTTCTTGTCGGAAAATGCATATTTTGCCGAGATCTGCAAATCCTGCGGGATCGTATTCATCGGGCCCGAGCCGGAACACATTCAGTTGATGGGGAACAAGTCAAAAGCACGTGAAACCATGATGGCAAACAATGTTCCGGTTGTGCCTGGAAGCGATGGGCCCATTCAGGATGAAGAACATCTGAAGAAGCTTGCCGGACAGATCGGGTTTCCGGTTATTCTAAAGGCATCTTCAGGCGGTGGTGGGAAGGGAATGCGTATTGTCCGGACGGACAAGGATCTTTTGTCTGCCTACCAGATGGCACGAACTGAATCTGCCGCTGCTTTCGGTGATGACACCATCTACATGGAAAAATATATTGAAAATCCCCGCCATATCGAAATCCAGATTGTTGCGGACAAATACGGCAACACGATTCATATGGGCGAGCGGGAATGCTCCGTCCAGCGCAACCACCAGAAACTGATTGAAGAGGCCCTGTCGACTGCGCTGACCGAAGAAATGCGGAAAGCAATGGGAGAGACGGCTCGAAAGGCGGCAAACGCTATCGGCTACAGCAACCTGGGAACAGTCGAATTCCTGATGGACGCAAACGGGGACTACTACTTTATGGAAATGAACACAAGAATTCAGGTAGAGCACACCGTTACCGAAGGAGTCACCAACGTTGACCTTGTGAAAACACAGATCGGACTCGCTGCTGGAGACAAACTGAAGCTTCGGCAGAAGGATGTGAACTTCACGGGTCATTGCATGGAATGCCGGATTAATGCAGAAGATCCGGTCAGTTTTATCCCTTCCCCCGGAAACATAACAGCATTCCATCCACCGGGAGGTCTCGGTGTCCGGTTGGATACGGCGGCTTATACGGGATATACGGTAACTCCCTACTACGATTCCATGATCGGGAAACTGGTTACATACGGACAGAACCGGGATGAGGCGATTGCCCGGATGCGTCGAGCTCTAGATATGTTTTTTATTGAAGGGATTAAGACAAATATCCCGATGCATATGAGGATTCTGGAAGACAGGGATTTCCAGGAGGGTAACATTACAACTCACTTTATGGAGAGATTTGCCCGTCGATGAGATACTTAATTCTCAGTGATGTGCACGCGAATGTAGAAGCCTTCCGGGCTGTGAAAGCGTTTTTTCGCAGGAAGCGCTTTGACCGCGTGCTGTTTCTGGGTGATCTTGTCGGGTATGGCGGAGCGCCAAATCAGGTTGTTGAAACCTTCCTGGAATTCAAACATGTTCACGCTGTGCGTGGCAATCATGATAAGGTCTGTTCCGGAATCGAAGAAGGCTACAATTTCAACGACAAAGCCAAAATAGCAGCTGACTGGACATTTGAACGGCTTTCCATGGAGAACTTGAAGTATATTCGTGAAATGCCGCGTGGCCCGGTTCGTGTCAATGAAAACATCCTGATTTCTCATGGCTCACCGGTGAATGAGGACTACTATCTCTTCAGTGAGTTTGACGCATTTCAGGTGTTTAATCAGTTCAGAAACCGCCTGATGTTCTTCGGACATACGCATGTCCCCTGCGTGTTCGAGTTTGACGGCGAGAGCATTATGTTCCGTAGACTGATGGATCGGGATGTCGTGGTTCTGAAACCGAAATATCAGTACCTGGTCAATCCCGGCTCTGTAGGGCAACCCCGCGACCGGGACTATCGGGCGTCCTGTATCCTGTATGACAGTGAGACGGCGAAGCTATTCCATTATCGTGTACATTACAATGTGGAGGCTTCCCAGAAGCGAATCCTTCGGGAAGGTCTTCCCTATCACCTGGCGGCTCGACTGGCATACGGCGTGTGAAGCCGGTCTGCCATCTCGGGTCCATACCGGGTTAATCAGTGCGAGGAGGCAAAAAATGAAATTGAGTTTACTTTTTCTGCTGTGTTTGACGTTTTCCATGTCAGTATGGGCTTCGAATTCCCTTTCAGAAGGTGATTCCATTCCACAGGGCCTGTCTCTTCCAAATCAGAACGGGACACTGGTTCAACTGGATGCGTACAAGGGTCAGTGGTTGATCCTGTATTTCTATCCCAAAGACGATACGCCCGGCTGCAGGCGGGAGGCGATTACGTTTTCAGGTCTTGTGGGCGACTTCAAGGCTCAGAACGCGGTAATCTTCGGCGTCAATACTGATTCAGCCGAGAGCCATCGGAAATTCATCGAGAAGTACGATCTGAAGATTGACTTGCTGGTGGACGAGAACAAGCAGTGGATCAAGTTGTTTGATGTGTCAACGACCTTTGGATTCTGTTCGCGTGACACGGTTCTGATCAGCCCGAAAGGGACAGTTGAGAAGATATATCGTGGTGTATCTCCGGAAGGCAACCCCAAGGAAATTCTGAGCTATCTTAAGGATATGGAAGGCTCCAAATAGAAAACCGAACTAGATAATGTCAAAGTGGAGATCCGGGGTGACCCGGATCTTTTTTTTGCGGGTCAGGGTGCGAAGTGCTTTTTTCACCTTCCATTCCGGCCATCCGGTTTCCCGGGACAACTGTTCGAAGTCCAGCTCGGAACTTTCCCGTGTTCTCAGCAGTTCCAGGATCCGGTTTTCTACCTCGGCAGGTATATCCTTCAGATCAGCTTCCCGGGCGTACCGAACACCTGTGAGTTCATCCGGCAGAAAGGTCTGTTTCTGAAATGGATGATCGTGGCTGTACACATACCCTTCAACACCGTCAATTTCTTTTGCTCCGGCATAGTGACTGTCACGGAGGTGTCGGGGCACCGGGAAGCTTCTACCGTTCGTAATGTCGCTCAATGCCTTATCCACTGCCATAATGGTCTCGTTGGATTTCTGAGCCCTTGCGGCATAGATGACGGCCTGTGACAAATGAATGCGTGCTTCAGGTATTCCCAGCTGCTGGACCGCATTCAACGCAGTGGCTGCCAGGAGCACGGCCATCGGGTCTGCGTTGCCCACATCCTCAGCAGCTGCAACATATATGCGTCTGGCAATAAACTCTGGATCCTCTCCGGCGGCGATCATTTTGGCCATCCAGTAGATAGCTGCGTCAGGGTCTCCTCCCCGTATACTTTTTTGCAGAGCGGACGCATGGTTGTAATGTTCGTCAGAGTGGCGGTCATAAACGGGTGTGACTTCCAGCTCCGAAAACCCTTCCGGCCCGGCGATTTCTATCGCTTCCAGGTAGTTCAGGGCTTTACGGAGATCGCCTTGCGCCAGTTGCGCGATGCGGGCAATCCACTGTGCATCACAACTCAACTTCAGTTGATCTGAGGCCCGGCGGAGCGCTTCCCTGATGTCATCCGCTTGAAGGGGTTCAAACCGCATGATGATGCAACGGGACAGCACCGCCTTGTTGACAGAGAAGGCAGGATTTTCAGTTGTCGATCCGATCAACGTCAGCGTTCCTTTCTCCACGTGAGGAAGGAGTATGTCCTGCTGAAGCTTGTTAAAACGATGGATTTCATCGATAAACAGAAGGAGATTGCGAACCGCCTTAGCCTTCTTGACAATTTCCTTCAACTCCCTGGCACCGCTTTCGGTAGCCGAAATGTCGAGGAATGGCAGATTCAGTTGCTTACTGATCAGGCGGGCCACCGTAGTCTTTCCAGTGCCTGATGGTCCCCAGAAAATCATGGATTGGATGTGCTGATTTTCGAGGAAACGGCGAATCGGTCCGCTGGGGCCGATCAGATGCTGTTGCCCGACCAATTGATCCAAATGGGATGGCCGGACGCGTTCTGCAAAAGGTTTGGTCATTCCATTCCCCCTTGCAGACCATTGTAGTGAAAAAATTGCCAAATGTCAGTGAATTCACTACAATGACCTGCATGAGAACCCAGAATATGCAAACCTTTCCTCTCTTGGCTGTCGGCTTGATGTCCGGGACGTCCCTCGATGGAATTGACGCTGCGCTGGTTTCCATTGATCAGGACTGGAATGTGCATTTCAGAAAGGGCATCACCATTCCCTTCCGTGAGAAATTCCGGAAGGAACTGGAGACGCTCGCTCACGACCGGAACATTTGTAAGTCAGATGTCGTGAGAATGGACGCTCTCATGGGGCACCTGTTGGCGGATGCAGTGGAGCTTCTGCTGACCGGCGAGGGTCTGTCTCCGGAAGATGTGGATGTGATCGGCAGCCACGGATTGACGATTCACCATGAGCCGGAACCAGCTGAACGATTTGGTCATGCGACGGCTTTTTCCTGGCAAATCGGGGACGGAGATATTCTCGCTCACCGGAGTGGTATCTGCGCGGTTTCAGATTTCCGGCGACGTGACATGGCTGCAGGCGGACAGGGGGCCCCGTTGATTCCGTTGCTGGACCAATTGTTGTTCAGTGAGCACGGTCGAAATGTGGCTTGTCTGAATATCGGTGGCATTGCAAATGTTACGATTCTCCCGGGTCGTGATGAGGAGTGTGTCATGGCCTTCGACACGGGGCCGGGGAACAGCCTGTTGGATCTGGCTGTCTCAAGACTGGTATCAGAGGAGATGAACCATGATCCAGATGGTCTCCATTCATCAGCAGGGAAACCGGTTACGGACCTGTTGAAACGGGTAATGTCCGATCCCTATTTTCAGCAGACACCACCCAAGTCAACCGGTCGTCAATATTTCGGGAAAACTTTTCTGGATCATGTTCTTGAAATGGGGAGGGACATCCCGTTTGCAGACCTTCTTAGTACCGTGGCCGAACTGACTCCCGCGAGTATTTCAGACGCTATTCATCGTTTTGTTCCTGCAACGTCCTTCCCGGATATTCTGTATGTTTCGGGGGGTGGTATTCACAATGGATATTTCATGAAGCGGTTGGAAGAACTGCTGCCCCACACGTCTGTTACAAGCAGCATATCCAGAGGTGTTGATCCGGATTTCAAGGAGGCGATCGGATTCGCTCTGCTGGCTGTCCGTACCATCTGCGGTCTTTCCGGAAACATTCCGTCTGTCACGGGTGCAGGTGGTGCTACGATACTGGGCAAAATTTCACCTGCACCGAACGGGTTTCCATTACATTGTCAAAACCGGGGCACATGATCTGGAGAGCTACTCCACTGTGACACTCTTGGCCAGATTGCGGGGTTTATCTACATCCCGACCCTTCAGGTCCGCGAAATGATAGGCGAACAGCTGAAGGGGGATGACATTCAGTATGGGTTGCAATACCTCGCTGGTTTCAGGGACACGGATAACGTCATCCGCCAATGTTTCGATGAACGTGTCATCCCGATTGGCGATGGTCAAGACTCTGCCGTTCCGGGCCTTGATTTCCTGGATATTGTTGATCATCTTGTCATAGGAAAAATCCCTTGTAACAACCGCGACCGTGGGGAATGTGGGATCAATGAGTGAGATGGGTCCGTGTTTCATTTCGCCTGCGGGATATCCTTCCGCGTGTACATAGGAGATTTCCTTCAGTTTGAGTGCCCCTTCCATGGCAATCGGGAAATTCAGATTGCGTCCCAGGAAAAGGAAATTGCCATAGTCCAGATAGTGCTGGGCCAGACCTCGAATCTCATCGGATGATTGAAGAATTTCTTCGATCAAGTCCGGCAGGGAACGCAGTTGTTGTATGAAGCGGGTTCCTTCATGGATGGAAAGCTGGTGAGAGCGTCCAATCAGGAGAGCCATCAATGCCAGAATGGTACACTGGGACACAAAGATCTTGGTGGAGGCGACGCCGATTTCGGGTCCGGCATGGTTGTAAACACCGGCGTCCGTTTCCTTTGAAATTGTGGAGCCAACCACATTCACAAGGCCAAGGGTTACGGCTCCCTTTCGTTTGGATTCCCTCAGGGCCGCCAGCGTATCGGCGGTCTCTCCGGACTGGGAAATAGCCACCACACAAGTCTGACTGTCAATGCGCAGATTGCGGTACCGGAATTCCGATGCATAATCCACATTGACATCCAGGTCGGTCAGAGCTTCAAACAGGTACTTGGCATAGAGACCGGCATAGTAGGACGTTCCGCAGGAGATGAAAACGATTCGTCTCAAATTGTGCAGGCGATGCATGACCGGTTCCAGTCCCCCCAGTTTCGGAATTCCCTCACTGTCGATAATCCGTCCTCGCATTGCATTTCGAACGGTCTCCGGCTGTTCAAAAATTTCTTTCAGCATGAAATGCTTGAATCCTTTCTTCTCGCTTTCATGCAATTCCCAGTCGAGGATTTCCGTTTCCCGGTCTATCTCATTCAGATTGAGGTCGGTGATGGTAATGTTGTCCGAATTCAGTACCGCCATTTCGTCATCGTTCAAATAGATGACTTTGTTTGTATGACGGATGAATGCGTTCACGTCGGAAGCGGCCAGAAATTCGTCTTTTCCAACGCCGATGATAATGGGGCTTCCTCTACGGGCCACCACCACCTTGTTGGGAATCTTCCGATGAATGACGGCAATTCCGAAGGTACCGGATACCCGGGCCAGGGATCGGCGCACGGCTTCCGGCAGGTCCATGGTCTGCAGTTCTTTCAGATTTTCTTCAACCAGATGAACCAGTACCTCTGTGTCGGTTTCGGATACGAAAATGTGCCCGGAGGATTCCAGTTCCTGTTTCAGTTCGGCATAATTCTCGATTATGCCGTTATGGATCAGTTTAAGATCACCGGAGCAGTCTGTGTGCGGGTGTGCATTCTGTTCTGTGGGCGTTCCGTGCGTTGCCCAGCGGGTATGTGCTATTCCATATGTTCCCGGAATGTTCTGGCGGTGAATCCGTTTTTCCAGTTCGGCGACTTTTCCAACCGATTTTACGAGTGTGTCGGTACCACTCTCGGGGTCTATCACGGCAATCCCGGCCGAATCATATCCGCGATATTCCAGTCTTTTCAGTCCTTCAAGCAAAATGGGGGCTGCATTCTGACGCCCGGCATAACACACAATTCCACACATATTTTCTCCCGGTGCTGCAGGTTCAAATCCAGATGTAAAGTTTCCTTCAATCGCGACAAAGGACACATACCGACGTGTCCATGCTGACATTATAGCGGGAACTGACTCCGCTGTAAAAGAGAAGCGTTGATTGCCACGCTCTGCTACAATACGCATATGAAGAGAATACTGCTGGTCGGGTCTGGAGACAGTATCGAAGACGTGTACAAGTACGATGGGATTGATGTGGTTGCATACCGGGCTATCCGGTTTGAGCCAACGTCGTTTGAACTGGATTGTGATGACAACTTTGATTGGATTTTCTTCGGCAGCAAACGTGGTGCGGCTGTTGTGCTGGAGTTGGAACCCGACGTTCTTGATCGTTTGAAGGTAGGGGCAGTTGGTTCCAGGACCGCCGCGTTTCTTGCGGCCAACGGTGTCCGGTGCCTGTTTGTGCCGGAAACGTTTTCTTCCAGACACTGGCCCGGTGAGTTTGTGCAGAAATTTCCGGGGGCGTCCGGTGTGTTGTATCCGACGTCTGACCGTTCACCGATCCGTTGTCCGGCTGTTTTCAGGGAGCATGGTATTCAGTTCCGGAAAATAGTCGTGTACCGTACACGTTGTGATTCCCGGTTGATTTCGGATATACCGGATGTATTCGTTTTCACCAGCCCGTCATGTTACGATTGTTTTGTTGAGGTCCATGGCCGGGACATGTTTCAGGACCGGCGCGTCGTGGCAATTGGGGACGTGACCCGTCAGCATATCGAAACCGAGAGGATCCGGTGCGAGATGCCGGACCGTTTCACTGTACGGGATGCCATGGACTATGCGGCGGCAATGCTGAAGAGTTGATAATTCTGTGATGCCCCCCGGGTGCATCGGTCGTTGGAGGATATCATGCAGTTTCCAGATTTGAGAGGCAGGCGGCTTCGCCGGAACATGTTGATTCGGGATATGGTGCGGGAAACGGTACTCACGCCGGATGATTTCATCTATCCGTTATTCCTGATCGATGGGGAGAACATCAAAAATCCGGTATCGTCCATGGAGGGAGTGTTCCAGTATTCTGTGGACCGAATCGAAGAAGAGGTTGAAGAGCTGGTCATCCGCGGAATTAAGTCGATCATTCTGTTCGGCATTCCGGAACACAAGGATGAACTGGGAACCCAGGCGTATGATGAGAACGGTATTGTTCAGCGGGGAATTCGGAAAATCAAGGAATTGACTCAGGATCTTTATGTAATCACGGATGTTTGCATGTGTGAGTATACGTCACATGGACATTGCGGTCTGATTGAGGATGGAGATGTCCATAATGACAAAACGCTGGAATTGCTGGCAAGGGAAGCGGTTTCCCATGTGCGGGCGGGTGCGGACATGGTTGCACCATCCGACATGATGGACGGACGGGTTGCCCGGATACGTCGGGCATTGGATGAAAAGGGATTCAACCAGATTCCGATTATGTCGTATGCCGCCAAATATGCGTCCGCCTTCTACGGTCCTTTCCGTGATGCCGCCCAGTCTCCTCCGCAGTTCGGTGATCGGAAGAGTTACCAGATGGATCCCGCAAATCGCCGGGAGGCGAAAAAGGAAGTTCTGATGGATGTTCAGGAGAATGCGGATATCGTCATGGTGAAGCCGGCCATGCCTTACCTTGACATCATCAGTGATGTTCGCCGGGATACCCTGTTGCCGGTGGCGGCATACAACGTGAGTGGTGAGTATGCCATGGTTAACGCGGCTGCAAAGATGGGCTACATTGATCGTGAAAAGGCGATGATGGAAATGCTCACATGCATCAAGCGTGCCGGAGCTGATCTGATCCTGACCTACTTTGCAAAGGATGCAGCAAGGATACTGAAAAGCTGAAAGTGATTGAACAGATGTTGGAAACGGGCGGCTCATTCAAGGGCGGCCCGTTTTTTATTGTTCGCCTTTTTTGAGACCGGCAGCCAGTTGGCCGCAGGCGCCCTGGATATCCTCTCCTTTGCTGTTACGGATCATTGCGGTCAAGCCCTTGTCCGACAGGATGTGCTGGAAAGTGACGACCTGTTCATTCTGTGGTTTCCGGTATGGAGAGCCTGGGAACGGATTGAACGGTATCAGGTTGACTTTACAGCGGATGCCGTTGAGGATACGAACCAGTTTCCGGGCATCTTCAGGCCGGTCATTTACGTCCCGTATCAGGACGTACTCGATGGTAATTCGTTCGCGCTTTCCCAGCGGAAAGCGACGCAGAAGTTCCAGAAGTTCGTGTAGTGGATTGGTGTGCGTAATGGGCATCAGTTTCTCGCGGAGTACTGAATCAGCTGCATTCAGTGAAATAGCGAGACGGGGCCTGACAGGATGCCTGGCCAGGTCTTCAAGTCCGCGGATGATGCCGCATGTGGACAGGGTGATTCGAGAAGGGGACAATCCCATGGCTTCCGCGGATGTCAGGATATCGATCGTCTTCAGTACAGATTCCGTATTCAGAAGTGGTTCACCCATTCCCATAAACACCACATTGAAGCTTGCCTCCGGTTTCTCCATGAGTCGGCACAGGTGAAGTACCTGTGAGACCATCTCTCCTGTTTGAAGATTTCGGGTAAAACCCAGGGAGGCCGTTGCGCAGAAACCGCAATTCATGGCACATCCAACCTGAGAGGAAATGCAGAAGGTGTAGCTTTCCTGCATGGGAATCAGTACCGATTCAATGATGGCTCCATCTTGAAGTTGGTATGCGATTTTTGTTGTACCATCCGCCGCTTTCTGTCGTGATTTCTCGGATAGAGCAGAGATGCAGTTTTCATGTTCAACCAACCGTATGAACGTTTTCGGCAGATTGTGCATTTCAGAGGCATTGAGTTTTCTTTTTGAGTAGACCCAGTGAAGCAACTGTCTGGCGCGGAACGCCGGGAATCCGTGGCTTGCCACCCAGGTTTTCAGCTCATTCGGTGTCAGATTGGTCAGCAGCATATCCGTCATCCGTTACCCGTATGCGAAGTTTCTGCAGAAACTGCCGATCGAATGACGTTAACGAGAGATCTTCCTGATCCATCGGATCGGGATTGGCTTCGATGATGAAAGACAGGATCATTCCCTGATCTTTGATGTGTTGAATCAGCTCATCGATTTCAGGATCGGATGCCAGTCTCTGGAAAACCAGTTCACCGAGGTGTTCAACCACTTTCTGGATTTCCTGTTCGGGTTTCATGGCGATCTCCCCTCAGGAACCGTTTCCGGTTCCTCCGATACCCGCCCGCTTCATCAGTTCGGCACGGAGCTTACTGTATTCTTCCTTCGTAATCAACTTCTTCTCAAGTAGGTCGTGCAGCTTGCTGAGTTCCTTTTCCAATTCTTCCACGGTGAGGGAAGCCTTTGCCGGTTTCTGGTCCGTTCCGGTTACACCGGAGTCCTGCTGGTCCAGCTGTTCCTTCCGTTTCAGGGCACTCTGGAGTCTGTTGAGGTCGACGTCGAAAACCGGTTTCTTGATGTCTTCTGTCCAGAGTTTCCGGTCGATGCAAACGATGTTGTCAGACGAACGGCCTTCCGGGTTGGTGTAACGCATCATGTTATGTCCTGTGGCAATACTACCTTTGATCTCCATGTTACGATGCACGACAGAAACGTACAGTGTGTTGGGATCGAGGAAACAGAGATAGAGCTGGAGAACACCCGGGTCCGATTCCCCCTGGTCCTGTTTCGGGAGTATTGTCTTCTGGATCATCACCTGTTCCTGCGGGGAGACAGAACCGAACAAGTCAGCGGCTTTTTCACCCAGTTGAATTCGTTCTTCGGCATTCAGGACCGGAACGCGCATGCCAAAATCCATCTCATACATGATAGCGGAAAGGATGTGTGTCATCTGCTCAGGGGTAATCTGCTGGGGATGGGCATAGCTGGTGGTACCGCGTACCTGGAAGGTGTGTTTCTGAACACTGTACATGGGTTCGGGACCGGTGTTTTCCGGAAGGGTCGGCATATCCTGAGCAGCTGCTAATGTAGCGATTATCATGGAAGCAACAGTTGCAATAAATAGAATGTGGCGGTTCATCCGATGTTCCTCCAGTTCAAAATGTCAGGTCATCATAGCATATCCTATGATACCATGACCCAAATTCACTGACATGGAGGAACCGTTGGATCTGGGAATGCTCCATACCATCATCGGCACTGTTTCCGACTATATCTGGAATTTTCCGCCTGCCGCACCGTTCATGGTCGTCCTGCTGCTGGGGGCGGGCATCTATGTCACCTTCCGCCTGGGAGGGATTCAACTGCGTCGGTTCAAGCATGCCTGGGAAGTGATTTCCGGCAAATATGATGATCCGGCACACGAAGGAGATATTACCCATTTCCAGGCCCTGTCCGCGGCTCTTTCCGCCACGGTCGGGATCGGCAACATCGCAGGAGTCGCGACCGCCATCCATTACGGAGGACCGGGTGCCCTGTTCTGGATGTGGATTACCGCAATTTTCGGCATGGCCCTGAAATATGCGGAGTGTACATTGTCCATGCGGTTCAGGAAGATCAACCCGGACGGGTCCGCTTCCGGAGGGCCCATGTACTATATTGAACAGGGCCTGGGCAAGGGATTCAAGCCCATGGCAATCATGTTTGCCACCTGCGCGGTCGTTTCCTCGTTCGGATCGGGGAACGCGGTACAGGCGTTTACGGTTGCGGACCAGTTCCACTCCGACTTCGGGATTCCGGTCTGGATTACCGGAATTGCACTGGTAACCCTTGTGGGTATGGTGATCCTCGGGGGGATCAAGCGGATCGGCCAGGTGGCGTCCAAGCTGGCTCCGTTCATGGCGGCATTATATATCCTCGCAGCACTGCTGGCACTGGGGATGCACTTTGAGAAAATACCGGGCATGATTTCGCTGATCTTTACATCCGCATTCAATCCGCCGGCTCAGATCGGTGGATTTGCGGGTGCCACGTTTCTGTATACACTGGTCTGGGGGGTCAAGCGGGGCATCTTCTCCAATGAGGCGGGGCAGGGGTCCGCGCCCATCGCCCACGCGGCGGCAAAAACCGACGAACCGGTCCGTGAGGGCACCGTTGCCATGGTTGGACCATTCATTGATACGCTCATGATCTGTACCATGACCGGGTTGGTGATTCTGTTGACGGATGCGTGGGTGGTGACCGATGCGGCCGGTGAGGCGTTGAACGGATCCCCCATGACGGCCTATGCATTTGAAACGGCACTTTCACCGCTGATTGGACCATACGGCAAATATCTGGTGACAGTGGCCGTGTTCCTGTTCGGTATTTCAACCGCGATTTCCTGGTCCTATTATGGGGACCGTTCCATTCAATATCTGGCAGGAGAACGGGCGGTTAAGCCGTACAAGTATATGTTCCTGTTCATGCACTTCATGGGGGCCATATTTTCACTGGAAATTGTATGGGGCTTCGGTGACATCGCGTTGGGTCTGATGGCGATTCCCAACCTCATCGCTGTGATCCTGCTTACCCCGAAGGTTCGGGAAATGACAAAGGACTACTTTTCCAGGAAGCACAAGACATTCCGGTAATCCCGTTTCTGTATGGGAACAATAAATGACCGGCAGCGGGCAAATGCCCCTGCCGGTCTTTCCGCGTGGATGCGCTTGCAATCGTTTGGGATCAGATAAAGGGCGCGATCAGGAACTTGAGCACCAGTCCGGCGATGAACACCGGGATTAACAGGAAGAAGAGCAAGAGTACTTTGAATCCGACGATGAAGATCACCAGGAGTACCGGGAAGAACGCCAACAGGAGGATCAGGAAGACCACCGTCCCGGAGATATAGAGAATGGCTTTCACGATGAGTTTGATGAGCCAGAACAGGATGCCCAGTCCCACGAACAGGAAAACAAACAGCAACAGCAGTTCAAACATGATTGACCTCCTTTGGTTCACTCTCTATACGCTGAAAGGCGGGTGTTTGTTCGATTTCGTTACCGGTTGGATTCAGCTGGGCATGGGATGCGGGGATGCTTTCTGATACAATGACCGGGATCGATAAACAACTGATACGGAGGGGTGCCATGGCAATTCAGGCAGTAAAAGGCACACGTGATATTCTGGAACCGGACATACGAAACTGGGCAGCATACGAAACCCGTGCCCGGGAACTGTTCAGCCTTTACGGGTTCGGGGAGATCCGGACGCCCATATTCGAGTACACCGAGGTATTTGCCCGCGGTATCGGCGAAGATACGGACATTGTGCATAAGGAAATGTACACGTTCGAGGATCGCAAAGGACGCAGCATCACACTCAGACCGGAGAATACCGCATCCGTGGTGCGGTCCTATATTGAGAACCGGATGTACCAGCAGTCACGGGTCACCCGTCTGTTTTATATCGGTCCGATGTTCCGGTATGAACGACCCCAGAAGGGGCGATACCGGCAGTTCTACCAGACCGGTGCCGAAGTCTTCGGTAGTTCGGACCCTTATGTGGATGCAGAGACCATCGAATTGGTTGTGAGATTGCTGGATAACCTGGGTCTGTCCGGTTTGCGCGTAGATATCAATTCCGTCGGGTGCCCGGAATGCCGGCCCGATTACCGCAATGCGCTTTCTGCCTACCTGAAGACGCATGTGAATGAGCTCTGTTCCGATTGTGTTCGACGGTTGGACACCAATCCGTTGCGGGTGCTGGACTGCAAGGTTCCCGGTTGCGGTCAGGTGGTGGAATCGGCTCCCTCCATCCAGGACCATCTGTGTGATGGCTGCCTGGAACACCAGTCCCGGGTTCTGCAGTATCTGGACATCATGGACGTCCAGGTTCAGCTTCAGTCCGGACTGGTTCGCGGATTGGATTACTATACGCGTACCGTATTTGAAGTCATTTCAGAAGGACTGGGGGCGCAGAACGCGGTGCTGGGCGGTGGGCGATATGACAACCTGGTGAAGGATCTGGGAGGTCCCGAGACACCCGCTTTCGGCTGGGCGCTTGGCATGGACCGGCTGATGATGATCCTGGAGGGAACGGAACTGGAAAAACCGGCGCCGTTGTACCCTATTCTCCCCATCGGGGAAGATCTTTCCTATGCGGCTCAAATCAGCCGGCAGTTGAAAGATGCCGGACTGCCTTGTGTTGTGATGACGGAAGCGCCTTCCCTTAAATCCGGGCTCAAACAGGTGGCAAAGGCGGAAGCCCGGTTTGTTCTGATCGCCGGGGATGCGGAGCGGCAGAGTAATTCGGTTCTGCTCCGTGATATGAACGCAAGCGAACAACGGGAAATCCCGCTCGAAAATCTGGTGAAGGAGTTGACATCATGAAACTGAAACATCGAACCCACCACTGCGGGCAACTGACGTCCCACAATATTGACGAAACGGTCACCTTGAATGGATGGATCAACAGCCATCGGGATCTGGGCGCGCTTGTTTTTCTTGACATCAGAGACCGCTGGGGCATGACCCAGGTTACGTTTGATGAAGATGAGACTTCGCCGGAAGTGTTTCAAAGGGCCAAGATGCTCCGGGACTGGGATGTGGTCCGGGTGACCGGCAAAGTGCGACCCCGTCCGGGCGATATGGTGAACAAGGCCATGAAAACCGGCGAGATCGAGGTGGCAGCGGTTGATCTGAAGCTGTTGAACAAGACGGCTCCACTGCCCATCAACATTGATGAGGCGGCAACCGTATCGGAAGATCTGCGCCTCAAGTACCGGTTTCTCGATCTGAGACGGCGACCGTTGCAGGAAGCGCTTCAACTGCGTCACCGTCTCGCGCTGTCCGTTCGAAATTACCTGGACCGTGAAGGATTCACGGAAGTGGAAACACCGTTTCTGACCCGGTCCACCCCCGAAGGGGCGAGAGACTATGTGGTACCTTCCCGTGTTCATCCCGGACGCTTTTTCGCACTGCCCCAGAGCCCGCAGCTGTTCAAGCAGTTGCTGATGGTGGGGGGGTATGACCGGTATTTCCAGTTTGTCAAATGTTTCCGGGACGAAGACCTGCGCGCTGACCGTCAGCCTGAGTTCACTCAGATCGATATGGAAATGTCGTTTGTGACAGAGGAAGACATTTACACCATCGTAGAGGGAATGATGGTAGAGATGGGAAAGGTGTCGGATATTGAGGTGAAAACCCCATTTGTCCGCATGACCTATCACGAGGCCATGTCCCGTTTCGGTTCAGACAAGCCAGACATCCGCTTTGAACTGGAACTGGTGGATGTGGCGCAGGTGGTGTCCGGTTCCGGATTCAAGGTTTTTGACGCCGTTGTGGAAAATGGTGGAGAAATCCGGGCCATTCGGGTGCCGGGCTGCGCCGGGTATTCCCGCAAACAGATTACGGATCTGGAAGACGTTGCCAAAGCATACGGTGCCAAGGGACTGGCCTGGGTGAAATGGACGGATGAGGGATTCAATTCACCGATCCTCAAATTTATCGGAGAAGACCGTGCTGCCGCGCTTTTCGAAGTACTGGGCGGAAAACAGGGAGACCTGGCCCTTCTCGTGGCCGATACCTTTGAGACAACCTGCACCGCCCTGGGGGCTGTGCGCAGTCGGTTAGCCAAGGATCTGGACCTGATTCCCGAAGGAACCTTTACATTTGTATGGGTGACGGATTTCCCCATGTTTGAATTTGATGAAGAGGAAAACCGTTGGGTGGCGGTTCATCATCCGTTTACGGCTCCCAGACCGGAAGATATGGACAATTTGACCGCGAACCCCGGTTCCGTCACCGCGCGGGCTTATGATATTGCGTTGAACGGGTTTGAAATTGGCGGCGGCAGTATCCGGACCCATAATATGGAAAGTCAGCAGAAGGTATTTCAGGCAATCGGTATCGGGGAAGAGGAGGCGGAAGCAAAATTCGGTTTCCTGCTCAATGCACTGAAATATGGTGCTCCTCCCCATGGGGGTATCGCGTTCGGATTCGACCGGATTGCCATGATATTCACCGGACAGGATTCAATACGGGACGTCATTGCCTTCCCGAAGACGACCCGGGCGGCTTGCCTGATGACGGAGGCACCGGCCGAGATTGATGACCGTCAACTGGATGAACTGGGTATTTCCTTAAAGCCGAAGCCGGAATGAGCCTCACCCCAATTGTCTGAAAATGTGGCTGGAAGGGAGTGAAATGAATCCGGAAATCCTGATCCCTGAACCTGTTGAAAACGCGCTCCAGCGACTGCGAAGGGAATTTAAGCTCGAGGCGGATGATCCGGTAGTCGTGGTGGACCCGGCGGACCAGATGCTGTACCTGATCCGGGGCGGTCGGGTGGACCGGACCTATCCGGTTTCCACCGGTCTCAAAGGCCTGGGCAACCGGGACGGCAGCCACCAGACACCGGTGGGTGTTCACCGGATCTCTGAACGGATCGGGAGTGGTGCCGTGTCCGGTGCCGTATTCAAGGGGCGGGAGTTGACCGGTGAGGTGGCGGTGATTGTGCCTGATCCTGTGTCGACCGGAACGGATGCGATTACCACGCGTATTCTGCGGCTGGTTGGCTTGGAGCCGGGTTTGAATAAGGGTCCCGGTATCGATACGTATGATCGCTACATCTACATTCACGGCACACCGGAAGAAGGCCTGATTGGACAACCGGTGTCCCATGGCTGCATTCGTATGAAAAACGGGGACATTATAGACCTTTTTGATCGGGTGCGGGAGGGCACGCTGGTGTTCATACTGGATCGGCCTTTCGGCAGGTAACCAGCGGTGCCATAGCGGTATCTCCAAAAAAGCACAAAAAAAGACCGGGACTATTCCCGGTCTTTTCGTTGATTGTGATTTCAGTAAATTAGTAGCGGTCGCGGCGAGGCCGGTCTTCCCGGGGGCGAGAAACGTTGACTTTCAGCGTACGTCCACCGAGGTCCTGCCCATCAAGGGCGTTAATGACAGCCTGGGCTTCGTCTTCCGTGGACATGTCCACAAAACCGAAACCGCGGGACTGGCCCGTCATACGGTCCGTGATAATCCGTACGGATTCAACGGTACCATGTTCGGAACACATGCTGCGCAACTGGTCTTCGGTGGTCGAGTACGGGAAGTTCCCGACATACAAACTCTGAGACATTCGAAAAACTCCTGTGAAAATGGTGTAACGGGGAAACGACCTGAGAGGCAGGCTGAATCACTCGTTCACCAGTCAGCATATCACTTAAACGACTGGAAGGGTAGAAAAATGTGCGTGTTGGAGCAAAAAAGGCAATCAAATGGAAAATTCGGTGATTGGAGATGAGCAGAAAAACGGGGAGTAGATTGAATACAGAAAGGAGCATGTGAACTGGTTCACGGAATTCGGTTGATAGGAATTCTTAAGAAGATCTTTCGATTGAAGGTAGTTCTAAAATGAAGAAAATAAAAGGACAAATAGGGTCGATACTTATCGAGCGCATTCAGTCGGCAACCCCGCGAAATGAAAAACGATGAATCGGAGATGGTCCGTACCGGACCAATGCAGACTTGTGGGAGGGGGCGGGATAACCTTTGTGGCCGGCAAAACCGTATTGGGGCCACTTTCGATCCACTGCAACCATAAACCGATCGCGCAATACCTTTGCCAGTATGGAAGCCATGGCAATGGATCGGAAGCGCGCGTCTCCTTTCACGACCAGTTTCTGCTGCAAACGGGTGTCAATGGCCTGATTACCGTCCACGGTCACCAGTGTCCGGTACGGTTCCGTAACGGGAAGACGTTGAACCGCTTTCTTCATGGCGAGGCGGGACGCCTGAAGAATATTGATCTGATCAATGATATGCGGGGAGACAATGCCCAGTTTCCAGGGGATGTCCAGTTTCAGGAATCGATCCAGAATCCGGTCACGGCGTCGCGGACTGAGTTTCTTGGAGTCGTTCAGATCCGCAAGAGAAGCCAGTCGGGCGTATGAATCAGTCGTGATCAGAACGGCGGCGGCATAAACCGGTCCGGCAAGGCATCCCCGGCCGGCCTCGTCCACACCAATGATAATGCGGTGCCTGATCAGCAATTGATGTTCGAGCGGGTCCGGAAAGCTCATCAGAACCGGAACTTGGTGCCGAATGTCGCCAGAAGACCGTCTACGTTATCCATTCCCGGGGCGTCTTCCGTTATGAAGAGGTAACGGACATCCAGTGTGACCGATGTGTTTTGACCCATCCAGATGTCCAGTCCTCCTCCCAGATGGCCGCCGAATTTCCGGCTGGTGAAATCGGTGTAACGCACGCCGTCCCTGAAATAGTCATAACCGGACATGTAGTAACCGCCGCCGCCAAGCACGTATGGTTGGAGATGAGCCGTGGGTGGTGCCAGGTAAACCATCAGTGATGCCTGGAAGGCATAGGTGGTGCGGTCTATTTCGGAAAACTCGGAACTGTGATAGTCAAGTGATAACTCGATTCCCAGCGGTTCGTTGAACCGGTATCCCGCCGTGAATCCCAGGTTCAAGGACCCGTTATCTTCCATGTTTTCGATCTCCATGTATCCAATCCGGACGCCGAACCATTCATAGGATCGGTCATAATTCACGTCCTGCTCTGCGCGCGCATACTGTGCGCCACAAAACAGGAAAACCGCAACCACCAGAAGCGTACGGAAATTGTTCCTGATGCTGCCAACCTGTTGTTTCATGAAGACCTCCGTCATTCTATTGCTGCCTTTTCCCGTTCAGGATTCACGATGGACAATGGTGCTCGTGGCCTGAGCGGTGGGCATGATGACTACCTGGTTGATTTGAACGTGGGGAGGACGGGTTGCCGCGAAGGCGATCAGGTCAGCGATGTCTTCCCCGGTCAACGGGTCCATACCTTTGTAAACGTTGTCTGCCTTTTCTTTGTCTCCCCGGAAACGGACGACGGAAAACTCGGTTTCCACCAATCCCGGTGCAATTTCCGTAACCCGGATCGGTGTATCCACCAGTTCAATGCGCAGTGCGTCACTGATGGCCTTGACGGCATGTTTGGATGCGCAATAAATATTTCCTCCTGGATAAACTTCCCGGCCGGCAATGGAACCGACGTTGATCACATGTCCGGACCGACGCTCCACCATGCCCGGAACAATCAGGCGGGTGATATAGAGGAGTCCTTTGACGTTGGTGTCGATCATTTCTTCCCAGCCGTCGAATTCGCTCTCGTGGAGCTTGTCCATGCCGCGACCCAGACCGGCGTTGTTAACGAGGATGTCTACATTTCGCATGGATTCAGGGATCTGCCGAACGAATGCTTCACATTCGATCCGGTTTGAAATATCGAATGCGTGAATGGATACGGAAACGCCATGATTGGATTCCAGTTCTTTCTTCAGTGTTTCCAGCCGGTCTCTGCGGCGTGCGGTCAGAATCAAGTCGCTTCCCTGCCCGGCAAAGAGACGGGCGGTAGCCAGTCCGATTCCTGCCGAAGCACCCGTTACCAACGTGATTTTCCCAGTTAACTTCATGATCAGCATGCCTCCTTCTTTGGTGCGCTGTTCTATCTGGCTCAGGGCCGAAACTGCGCCGTAATGGGATAGCGGAAGCCGGTACCAAATGCCCGGTCTGTTACTTTCAGTATGGGGGCGCCCTGTTTACGTTTAAATTCCGTTCCGAGGACCATCCGGATGATCCGGTCAACAGTTTCGGGGTTGCTCCCGGTGTGCCGGACAATGTCATTCCTGCTCATACTTCTCTCCACAAAACACTCCAGGATCGGGTCCAGCTCCTCGTATGGCGGAAGAGAATCCGTGTCCTTCTGTTCCGGTCTCAGTTCAGCGGACGGCGCTTTGGTTAAAATTGCTTCCGGTATGGGTTCGTTGAAGTGTCGGTTGATGAATCGTGCAAGCTCATACACCCGGGTCTTGTAGACGTCCCCGATGACCGCCAGTGCACCGCACATGTCTCCATACAGGGTGGCGTAACCGACTGCCATTTCGGATTTGTTCCCTGTGTTAAGAAGAATGGATCCCTCATTGTTGGACCAGCCCATGAGGAGGAGACCGCGTATACGGGCCTGCAGGTTTTCTTCCGTGATGCTTTTGATGATCTGCAGTTCCTGTTTCAATGCAGCTGCTGCGCGGTCAACAGTCTCCTGAATGGAAATGTTGTAGAGCCGGATGCCCAGATTTCCGGCCAGTCGGGAGGCATCCTGAATACTGCCTTCCGACGAATAGCGGGAGGGCAGCATGATGCCGGACACATTTTCCGCTCCCAGCGCGTGGGCGGCAATTACCGCTACAAGGGCGGAATCCATTCCGCCCGAGAGTCCGAAGTGAACACGTTCTGCTCCGATTTTTCGGATGAAGTCACGTGTTCCGCAAACCAGTGCATCGAAAATGAGACGGTTGTCATCATGGTTGTCAATCTTCAGTGCCCGGCATGGTTGATCCAGGTCCACAATCCGGATATCTTCACGAAATGCATCCGCCTGAAGGATCATGTTGCCTGCGGTGTCATAAACGGCTGATCGGCCATCGAACACAATCCCGTCCACACCGCCGGCCTGATTGGTCATGATCAGAGGCCGCTGATGATGCGCGGCGATCTTGCTGAACATTATCTCCCGGAAACCCACCTTCCTGTAGGTGAACGGTGAGGCACCCATATTGACAATGATGTCAGCGCCCAGCTCCACGCAGTCTGCAACCGGATTGTCGTCGTACAGACCGGTCACATCGGAGAACGGCGTATTCCATCCATCCTCACAGATCGTGATGCCAAACCGGATGCCGTCCAGTTCCAGAAGATCGGTCCTGTCTCCCGGTTCGAAGAACCGATTTTCGTTGAAAACATCATAATTGGGGAGCAACCGTTTTCGTGCAGTCAGCAGTCGTTTGCCGTTCCGGAATGCCGAAACCGAGTTGTACAGGGGTTTCCCATGTCCCGGGTTTCGTTCCACATGACCGATCAGGATGGCTGTGTCAGCGGACCGTTTCCGTATCTGTTCCAGTTTGACGTCGCAGGCCTCCAGAAAGCCGTCGTTCTGAAGCAGGTCACCCGGAAGGTACCCGGTAATGGCCAGCTCGGAAAAGACAATGATGGAACACCGCTCTTCTTCCGCGCGCGACACGGCCTGCATGATCCAATCGAGGTTCTTGTCCAGGTCTCCAATGACCGGATTGATCTGAGCAAGGGCAATTTTCATGGATTCACTCCCGTTCCTATTCTAGCGCAGCCCGAGTGCGCCTAACAAGCTGAACAGGATCGTGAGATGTGTGGATACAGTGTCAAAATTGTGTCGGAATCGTAGATTTTTCAGTTTCACCAGTCGGCGAAAAACATAAGTTAAAGATAATAAGTTAGATGTAGAATCGTGGTTCATGCAAAAATCGTTGATTTCTCAGATTGCAGGATGGGAATAATCTGCCGATCTTATACATAACACGGTAGGGGGTTTTTAATCCAATCAGTTCCGTACAGCGTGCGGACTGGGGTGACCGTATGGTTTACCCGTTGGGGGTGTTGTGAACGGGACGGACACGGCGGCAGTTCAGTCGGTGACCCGTCACCTGGCTGATCTGTACCTGGAAGACTCACCGGACGCGTTTTTTGCGGAGATTGACATTTTTCTGCAACGGGTCAGGGAGTTGACAGGAGACGACAGGGATCGAACAGTCAAACGCCTGTGCAGGTTGGGCGATGATCTCCTGCGCCATATGGGATTTCGCGAAGCGGACCTGGCTCAGGCGCATGGAACCGTCTGCCACGAATTGTCCCGATCCACATCGGTAGCGGATGTATGCGCCCGTTTCCGGCGGGTCATGATTCGCGTGCTGAACGGGGATCCGTCAACCGGCATACCGGAGGCATCCAGTCCGTCCACGGCCGAGGATTTTGTGGAAGCGATTGAACAGTACCTCAACTCCTGTTCCGTTCATACCCTGCGCGCAATTGGAGAAGAGCAGCTGGCGGAACAATTTGAGGTGCCCGGCGATCACCTGTACCGGTGCTACCGCAGAATCCGCGGGCGACCATTGGATGACGCGATCCGATCTGCCCGGTTGAGTCGGGCCATTCGAATGCTCAGTGATGACCGGTGCGATCTGCCGGTGTCCGATGTGGTTCAAATGGTGGGATTCGGTTCAATCGGTCAGTTCCGGATGGCATTCCGTGCTCATTATACGGGGCGGACGGAAGGTGATTCAGGTTCACGGCACTGACCGGGAATTCTCCCTGCTTTCCAGTTTCAGAAGTGTGTGACATGGAATGATTGTCTGATCTTGTAAGAAACGAAGAGGAAGTGGCGTAATGGATGGTCCCGCAACGACGACAGTGAGAACCGGTGCCCGGCACCTGGCTGAACTGTATCTGGAAGGAAACGTCACCATTTTCGACCGGGAACTGGCGCTGTTTTTGGGGCGTGTCTATGCCCTGACGGGTGGCAGTCGGATCCAGCTGTTCAAGAGACTGGCCCGCCTGGCGGATGACCTGTTCCGTCACCTGGGGATTCGGGGATCACGGTTGGCGATGGCCCATGAGAAGGTCCTGCATCAACTGACCCGCTCGGGGCTGAATGAAGATGTTTGCACTGAATTTCACGCTGCGATTCTGGAAGTGTTGTCCGTTTCATTTTCCGTAGATGAGAGAGGGAATCCTTGATTTTCCTTGCCGGTCAATTATGGATTCACTGATGACCGCGATGCCGGGTGCGGTGTGAGACAAATTTCAGTTTGGCTGATGTCCCGGGCAGAGGGACCCGTTCAGGATGGTATCCGGGTGCCGCTACGTCGTGTTTTGCTGAGAATGACGACTCCGGCTTCGAGTACGATCCATGCGGCCCACTGTCCGGGACAGGGCCAATTTTCATTATTCCACCTTGCAATTCTTTCGGGGAACAGGTAATCTTGCTTATATGCTAAAAAATTAGCATAATCGGATTACGGAGCGGAATGGATACGACAGCGACGGGAAAGCACCGACAGTTAAACAGGAGAAACCGAAGGAAGTCAGGTTGAATGGTGAAAAAAAACCGATCGCCGAAAATGGAAGGCTGTATGTTACAATCCATTGAAAATAATCATTGTGAAAGTGAGCACCTATGAAGAACACCAAGATTTTTCTGATGGTCGTGAGCGTTGCAGCTGCAATCCTGCTGTCCCTGATCTCCTGTGATTCGCCCAGTCGTGCGGAATCGCCTCCCCGGGATGCCCCTCAGACAACGGAACGGGAGGAAATTCCGGTCGTGGTGACGGGAGCGGAAGTGCGAGAAGGCGATCTGGTGAAGCAGATCCGTACGCAGGGCATTGCGGTGTGTCGCAGAAGGCAGAAAGTGGATGCCAAGGTGGAAGGCCGGATCACGGACGGTATATTTGAAAGCGGTGCTTTTGTGAAGAAGGGCAGCACCGTAGTCCGGATTGACGAACGCCGGTACCGCCTCCAGGCCGAACAGGCGGAGGCGGCGTTGTCCAAGGCCATTTCCGAGCTGGTGGTAGAGCAGTATGATGTGCAGGATGCAAGCACGGGCTCCCTTCGAACAAAGCTGGAAAAGCTGGATTCCGATTACCGGGACGGGAAAATTGATTTTGATACCTACCTGGAACGGTCGTTTGAAATGCGGAAGCAGGCGGTGGCCAACGGCGAGTTGCGACGTGAGGTGGCGCTGGATACCAAGGGTGTCAGTGCTGCGCGATACCAACTGGCGCAGGCCCAACTCAGCCTCGAGAACTGTGATCTGCGGGCCCCGTTCAATGGTCTGATTGCGGATATGGAGGCATTTCAAGGCCGCTATGTATATCCCGGTGAACATCTCTACGATTTTCTGGATCCGGATGCCATCTATGTCAAGGCATCACTCATGGAAACGGAATTGCCGTTTGTTTCCATCGGCAAGAAAGTGGAACTCCGGTTTTCCGCCTATCCGGACCGGACCGTTATGGGTGTACTGGATGAAATCAATCCGGTTGTCAATCCGGAAGACAGGACTGTCTCCGTTTACATTAAAGTGGACAACGGAAAGCAGGACATCTTTGACGGCATGTATGCCGATGTGTCTGTGGACACCGTTCGAATCGGTAATCAGATGCTGGTACCCCGTACCGCGGTGGTGACCCGGGAAGGGCGGACGCTGGTGTTCGTGGTGGGACCGGATAACCGGACCAAGTGGATTTATGTAAAGCTGGTGGACCAGAATGATCGCATGGCGGCTATCGTCTCGGACTCCGACTATGATGAGGTTCGGATTGGAGACATTGTGGTAGCCGGCAACAACCTGACGTTGGGACACGGCTCACTGGTTGATGTCAAACGCATGACCGATTTCTAGGTGGTTGCCGATGATACGCCTTGCTTTGCGCAGACCGGTAGCCACTGTCGTGGTGTTTCTGGCCATCGTATTTACCGGCGTTGTCGCCTATCGCCAGTTGTCCCTTTCGCTTTTTCCTTCTTTCGACCTTCCTGAACTGACCGTCGTGTGTGAATATCCGGGTGCGACACCCATGGAAGTGGAAGAGTATATTACCCGGCCCCTCGAGCAGGCGGTTTCCGGTGTGACGGGCGTTCGGCTCGTACAGGGAATTTCGAGGGAGAACCTTGCTGTACTCCGGCTCCAGTTCGACTGGGGCAGTAACATGGAGTATGCCACTTTGAATGTCCGGGAGAAACTGGATGCCGCACGAATGGCTCGCGGCTTTCCACAGGATGCTTCCCGGCCCACAATTCTGAAATGGAATCCGGCAACAACGCCGGTGATGGGAATATTTGTCAGTGCCCAAACGGATATCCCCGACCTGACGGAATTCCTGGATACTGCGATCAAACAGCGGATTGAGGGAATTGACGGGGTGTCGGCCATTCAGTTGAAGGGCGGGTTGGAAAAGGAAGTCATTATCACCTTTGACAGCCGGAAGATGGCATTTTATGGATTGACACCCCGGCAGGTGGGGTGGGCCGTCCAGGACCACAATCAGGATCAGGCGGGGGGTATGATCCGCCAGGAAGGCTACCGCTACGCGTTGCGGGTGCTGGCTTCGGTGAAAACACTGGAAGAAATCCGCGCGATTCCCGTCAAACGGGCGGGTCTGAATCCGGTTTTGTTACAGGATGTGGCCCGCGTGGAATGGGGATCTCCGGATCCGACCGTTATGGCCCGGATGGATGGACGGCGGGGGGTTGTGGCACTGGTCTACAAGACGGTAGGCGCCAATACCCTGGATACCATTGAGGCGGTGCAAACGGCCCTGGTTGAACTGAGGGAGGATTATCCCGCCATTCATTTTCATGTTGCATTCGAAAACGGAAAGATGATCCGTGTGGCCATTGCCAATGTGGTACAGGCCATTATCCTGGGTGGTATTCTCGCTTTTCTTATCATACTTTTTTTCCTCGGAAACTTTCGTGCCCCGTTGGTGATTTCAATTTCCATTCCCGTTTCCATTGTGGCGACCTTTGCACTCATGATGTTCCTGGACGTCAATCTGAACATCATGTCCCTTTCCGGCCTTGCCCTCGGTGTAGGTATGCTGGTGGATAATGCGATTGTCGTCCTCGAATCCATCGTACAACGGAAACAGGCCGGGGATGCGGACGCGGCTTACAGTGGAACCCGCCAGGTGGCCGGAGCGGTGCTTGCGTCAACGTTGACCACCATGAGCGTGTTCCTGCCGCTTCTCCTGGTTCACGGGATTGCAGGGCACATCTTCAGGGATCAGTCGTTGACGATCTGTTTCTCCCTTTTCTGTTCTTATCTTGTGTCCATTACGCTTCTGCCCGTGGTTTCCCGCAGCCTGTTCGATACGGGAGGAACGGGCACTTCAGTCCCCCGAATGGTGTTTCCGCGACCGGGATGGAAGCGGGGGTTTCTGCTGTTTCCCTGGTACCTGTTGGTCTACGTCGGTTTGGCGGTACTCTTCCTGGTTTACCGCCTGACATGGCTGATTGGCCGGTTGATCCGGTTCTTCCTGGGACTCATCGGGTTCCTGCTGACCCCGCCAATCCGATGGTTTGACCGGGCGTATCAATGGATATTTCATCTCTATCACAACCTGCTGGCAGTTTTGCTGGACCGTAAAGCCCTGCTTTCTGGAATGGGCATGTTGATCCTTGTGGGAGGGATTTTCAGCGGTACCCTGCTTCGACGGGAGTTCTTTCCCAAGACACGGGCCGACCAGGTGCGCTTTACCATTGCGTTGCCGGGGAATGCTTCATTGCCGGCTTCCGAGTCGGTTGCACATCAGTTGGAGAACTTTTTGCAGAAAATCCCCGGTGTTGAAAACGTCCTGGTACTGGTGGGTGTGGATCCCGCGGACCTCACGGCGGTGACGGAGGATGCGGGTGCCAACTATCTGAACGTTACCCTCCGCATTTCCGGCGGGGAAGAGTTGATTCGGAACCGGGTGGAAGACTGGTGCAAAACGCGAGATGCCCTGACGTTGACATTCAAGAAGGCGGAGAACGAGTTTGCCATGTTGTTTCGAACCGGCACCATGCGGATCAAGTTCCTGTCCGAGCGGCGCAGTGATGCCATTTCATGTGCCGGGCAGGCAGCAGTGTGGTTGCGGGAACAGCCGGAGGTTGTCACCGTGTCCGACAACTATTCCGCTTCTGCCGGGAAAGGGCTGCAGGTGAAATTCAAGGATGACGTGCTGATGCGATACGGGATTCAGGGACGTGATCTGGGTGATTTTATCAGCACGGCCTTGCGGGGGGATGTGGTTTCCGTGCTGAAGTTGACGGACCGTAACTATAACATCCGTCTGCGGTTAGAGAGAGGGTTGAGGGAAACGGTGGAACAACTGGAACAGACCGTCTTCCTCCATGATGGGCAACCCTTGAAATTAAGGGAACTGATCGATATTCAACCGGTGACCATTCCACAGCGGTTGGAGCGGGAAAGTCAGTCACCCATGGCCGTTCTGACAATAGAGACAAAGAGCGGTACTGATACGGCCGGCTTCATGGAACGGGCCATCTCATACATTGAAAAGCTTCCTGAAAACCGGGGTGTCCTGGTTCGAGAGGGCGAAGAGATGCGGGAAATGCGCAGATCCTTGCGTTCCCTGCAATGGGCATTACTGCTCTCGTTTGCCTTGGTATATCTGCTGTTGGCCGCCCAGTTCGAATCGTTCAAGATTCCATTCGTCATCATCTTCACCTTCCCGATGGGGCTGGCAGGTGCATTTTTGCTGCTGCTGGCGACGGGTCAGACATTGAACGTCATATCCGCGGTCGGGATCGTCATCCTGGGCGGTATCGTGGTGAATGACGCGATCGTGAAGGTAGACTGTATCCACCAGAAAGTAACGGAGGGGAAGGGTATCCGGGATGCGGTTCTGGCGGGATCAGCGGAACGGTTCCGCCCGATCTGGATGACCACTTTGACAACCATTCTGGGTGTTACGCCGGTCTTCTTCCTCCCCGGTGCCGGATCAGATCTTTTGAAGCCGTTGGCGGTGGTACTGACCGGCGGGATGCTGATGGCAACGACACTGACCCTGTTCCTGATACCGGCAATCTATGAGGTTGTCGCAAAAGGCAGGCGGGTCACTCCGAAAGCAGAGATACGTCCGTGATCGGCAGTCGAGGGTTGGTAAGCTCAACGCGTATGGACAGGAACGATTCGACATGATTGAACTGGCGCTGAAACGTCCGGTTACAGTTCTCATTTTCTTTTTGATCGCAATCGCGTTTGGTGTATTCGCCGTTCAGCACATTCAGGTTGACCTGCTTCCGGACGTGGAACAGCCCAGCGTAAATGTGTTGACCAGCTGGCCACAGGCCCCACCCGAAACCATTCAGAAAGAGGTCAGTTCACCGATTGA
>DAINNF010000014.1:0-30416 GCA_036736005.1 Acidobacteriota bacterium | reverse complement strand
TGCGGGTTGTGCATCGATGCCTGTCCGACGGACACGTTGGGCTTTTCGAAAGAGATCAATGCCAAGGGGTTCAACTACTCCGAGATGATCAAGGATGAGTGCATCGCCTGTATGAGTTGTGCGCTTGTCTGCCCGGATGCGGTGATCACCGTTTATCGACTGAAGAAAGAACAAGCTGGTTAATTGAAGGGGGAATCGTGAGTGAAGTCCTGTTAATGAAGGGGAACGAGGCCCTGGCGGAAGCCGCGATACGGGCCGGGTGCGAAGGATATTTTGCATATCCCATTACTCCCCAGTCCGAGGTCGCCGAATACATGGCCTATCACATGCCCAAGAACGGGCGGGTCTTTCTGCAGGCGGAATCGGAACTGGCGGCAGTCAATATGCTGTTTGGTGCGGCTGGAGCTGGATTTAAAGTGATGACATCATCATCATCCCCCGGCATCTCACTGATGCAGGAGGGGATTTCATATATTGCCGGTGCCATGCTGCCATGTGTGCTGGTCAATGTAAACCGCGGCGGTCCCGGATTGGGGACCATTCAACCGGCCCAGGGCGATTATTTCCAGACCGTCAAGGGCGGCGGACACGGGGACTACCGACTGATCACGCTGGCACCATCAACGATTCAGGAAATCGCCGATCAGGTCGGACTGGCGTTCGATCTGACGTGGAAATACCGGACTCCTTCCATGATTCTGATGGATGGTGCGCTGGGACAGATGATGGAGAAGGTTCAGTTCAAACCATACACGGAACCGGAACGGGATATCTCCTGGGCGACCCGGGGCAAGCCGGACAACCAGAAGGAAAGCAATTTCCTGACGTCCCTGTGGATCCAGCCGGAAGAAATGGAACAGGTCAATCTGAAACTGCAGTCCATCTACCGGGAAATCGAAAAGAATGAAGTCCGCTACGATGCGTACAATATCGAAGATGCCGACCTGGTCCTGGTGGCTTACGGGCTTTCGGCCCGGATCGCCAGCAAGGTCATGGACATTATGCGGGCAAAGGGCAAGAAAGTGGGCCTGGTCAAGCCGGTTACCCTGTGGCCCTATCCCAGTCAGATCCTTTCCGAACTTTCCGAACGGGTGAAGGGATTCTTCGTGCTGGAACTGAACGCAGGCCAGATGGTTGAGGATGTCCGCCTCGCGGTGAATGGCCGCAAAGAAGTCGGCTTTTACGGCCGGATGGGCGGCATGATTTATTCACCGGAAGAAGTGGCCGGGAAGGCGGAAGAATTTGCCGCCAAGCTGGGATTGTAAGGGGGACATCATGGGTATCAACGTATCCCTTGAAAACATGGAAAAGATTTACGAACGTCCGTCTACGCTGAAGGACAAGGTCATGCACTATTGTCCGGGATGCGGGCATGGCGTTGCTCACCGGCTGGTGATGGAAGTGGTCCAGGAACTGGGCATCCAGGGAAGGACCGTGGGTGTGGCGCCCGTCGGATGTTCGGTTTTTGCATACTATTACATGAATGTGGACATGCAGGAAGCGGCCCACGGTCGTGCCTGTGCGGTGGCTACCGGTATCAAACGGATGATGCCGGATCATTATGTGTTCACCTACCAGGGTGACGGCGACCTGGCCGCCATCGGGACCAACGAGACGATTCATGCGTGCAACCGTGGGGAAAACATGACCATCGTGTTCATCAACAACGCGATCTACGGCATGACGGGCGGTCAGATGGCACCGACCACGTTGGAAGGCCAGAAGGCCACCACCTGTCCGCTGGGCCGGGATATCAAGACGGCCGGTCACCCCATCCGCATGTCCGAGCTGGTCGCCATGCTGCCGGGTACCTGCTATGTGGAGCGGGTTTCCGTCAACAAGCCCGCCCGTGTGCGCAAGGCCAAGAAAGCCCTGTTGAAGGCATTCAAGAGTCAGGAATTGAAGAAGGGCACCTCCTTTGTTGAGATCGTGTCCAACTGTCCGTCCAACTGGAAGATGACCCCCATTGAAGCCAACCAGTGGCTGGAAGAGAAAATGGTGGACTACTTCCCGTTGGGCGTATACAAGGACGAGATCGGAGACTGATTATGTTGGAAGAAATTGTATTTGCCGGATTCGGCGGACAGGGCGTACTCTCGCTGGGACAGATTGTCAGCTACTCGGGAATGATCGAAAACCGGGAAGTCTGCTGGATGCCGTCCTACGGTCCCGAGATGCGGGGCGGAACCGCCAACTGTGTGGTGTCCATTTCAGATCAGCCGATTTCATCGCCGATCCTGTCTATGTTTGACACGGCGGTGGCATTGAACCAGCCTTCCTTTGAAAAATTTGAACCGCTGGTCAAGCCCGGTGGCTTGCTGGTCTATGATGCCACCAACATTCCGTTGGAAAGCAAGCGGACGGACATCGATGTACTGGCCATTCCGGCTTCGGACAAGGCCAATGAACTGGGAAACACCCGGATGATGGGTATGATCCTGCTGGGTGCATACCTGGAAAAGAAACCCGTCCTTGAACGGGAAACCATCTTGAAAGCGTTGAAAAAAGTGCTGCCGGACCGGTATCATCATTTGATCCCGCTCAACGAAAAAGCACTGGAAACCGGCGCTTCTTTTGTGAAGTAAACCAAAACGAACGGCCCCCCGTCTATATCAGGCGGGGGGCTTTTTCATTGGGAGCGATATGGGTAAACGACGGCTTCTCTTGATCGCAATCTGGTGTTTCGTGTTGCCGGCATTGGGCCAGCAGCGGCCGCAGCAGTTGATGCGCAGCATGTTTGATGCGGTGGATCGGCATATGTTTGCCTCGGGGTACGATAACAAACCCATGGCGGACGTCTCCGGATCATTGTCCGTGACCACGCCACCGGTAACTGTCTCCCAGAAACTCCAGCACCTGGCTACGGATATTTCATTTTCCGTGGACTTTTCCGGTCCGCTGCTTCCGGACCGGACATTCCGTTTTGATTTCGGCGGTGAACTGGGCCAGTTTACACTGGCGCGGTCCGGCAGTCGGGAAGTATTGTACTCGGATGATTTCAATGCGTATTCCATGTCCACGAAGGGCAGCCGGGGCGGGGCCCGTTCCTTTGCCAGTTTCTTCCGTCACTACACCAACACCATCCGGGCGGATATGCTGACTTCGGGGCGGTGGAGCTTCGAGTTGCACGAAGATGTGGTGTTTGCCGGGGAGAAGTGCCACGTGGTGACCGTGTCCACCCGGTTCAAAGAAGAAGACCGGCGCAAAGCCAGGGCCCGGGTGCAAAATATCAATGAACTGCTCACATTCTGGAAGCGCGGACGGGTGACATTCACCATCCGCCAGTCCGACTTCATGCCCATGAAGATCGAATATGATAATCCGGTGCAGAACATCCGGTCCGAGCTGTTCTTTACCTATCCCTCCGGTCAGGCGCGTCCGGTGCGGGCGGATGTGAGCGGGAACAGCGGCGGGATCCAGGGATCCGGGGAGTTGATGCTGGATTATGATACGGCCGGGGCGATCCGGTCGGTGAGTTTCCGGTTTGACAACCAGCTGGGACAGATGTTCTCGGGGGACCTGACGTTGAATTATCGCAGCGAGGCCGACAAGTCGGCGATATCGTTCATGCCGCCCATGGGCGCGCAGCAGATGAACAAGGACAACCTGAAGCTGCTGATGCTGACGAATGTCGCGGGGTCGCTGCTCCGCATGCAGCAGGCAGGGATCAATATCAAGACGCTGAGCTTTTAGAAATATGCAGGCAGGTCGGGTTCAACCTCGCGGGGCAAAGCCCCGCTACTGAGTAGCGCCCTGTCTGCTTCGTTTCGATGCAAGCATCGACGAATCAACCAGCACGCTGCTCACCTGCTGTCGCAGGAGCCGAACCCGACTTGTTCAAGTGCATTACCACTCCACCCACTCCTTGCACCAAAACGGCCGGGCATGACCTCTCGAAAACGATCTCTCCCTCCGCTCCTCGTCATGTACCGATGTACTATTCCTCGTTCGTTCCAGTCGAGATCGTTCCCGATAGGCCGAACGCGGCCGTTTTCCGGTTGTTGCTCCGCAAAACCGGCCTGGCTGCTTCGAAGGCCACTCAGAGGAGAAACAGATCGGTGTTACCGTATTCCGCCGAAAAGACCCTGCAGATTCAATCGTAAGCTTTGCGTGTTTCCCAATCGGACATCGTTGGTGCCGTCATGCCATCCCACTTCGGGTCTTCCCAGGTGCCCAGTTTGGTGTGCATGTCCAGGTACTTTTTGGGAATGGGATGGGTGCCGATCACCACTTCAACGGGATACCGTTCCTCGAGAAATGACTTGAATGTTTCGATGTACGGGCAGGGTGGGTAGCCCACCACCAGGCCGGTGGCCAGGTGAATGATTTCGGCGCCGTTTTTCACCATTTCGTCTCCGGCATACTCGATGTTGCCCCCGGGGCAGCCGTCGCAGGTGGTGTATCCCACCAGTTCGATGTCCTCGCCCCGGTACCGGTCGAAAGCGCCCGCACGTTCCCGCATGGCCCGCATGCATTTGCCCCCCGCGCAGCGGCGGTAGCGATCACAGATAATGATCCCGATTTTCCTGGACATGTCCCCCTCCTTGGTAAGCAGACGCAGTCTGCATGGATTGTGATGGTGGGTATGAGGGTTGCGTGAACATGAAATTACAGCAAAATATGAATGACTCTATTTTAGCACGGTGTCCGTTATGTGGTGTTTGGAATTCCAGGGTGGATATCAGTAAATTCAGCCCCGTGGGGTCGATTGGAATGGTACGGGAGTAAGTTTGAGCTTTAGTCGTTGGCCGTCTGGGATGGAGCTTTCGGTTCAACGTCTATCGTCTTAAAGCGTCGGAGTAAAACGAAGCCCTGTCCCTTACCCTTCGACGAGTACAGATTCGACTTGTCGGTATACTGGATTTCCACCCGGGTATCATTGCGTGCCTTGGAGAACCATGCCGCCAGTTCCGCTGCCCGTTCAATCATGCTGTCGGGGATATCTTTCCCGCCCGGGTTCTTCAGCACTACATGCGATCCCGGAATATCCTTGGCATGGAACCACAGGTCATCCGGCCCCAGCTTCTGGTTGTACAACACCTGGTTGCCCTTGTTGTGGCGCCCGATATACACGAAAAACCCGTCTTCGAGGTTGATCCGGATGATCCCCGCCAGCTTATCCGTCGAAGCCTTTTTCTGTTTGGTTTTCCGATTGTCATCTTCCGGCAGGTCCGCCAGTGATTCCGCCTGTGCGATGGCAAAAAGTTCATCTTCCAGTGCCGCAATTTCGGATTGGACCACGCGGATGCGCTCTTTCACGCGAGGCGCTTTCTTTTTCATGCGTGCCGCTCGCTTGTACAGGCGCCCGATATTGTCCTGCGGGTACAGTTCCGGGTCTAGTGAGATGGTAACCGGCTCGCCGGTTTCCAGATCGTCCACCGTGATGCTGTCCATACCTTTTTTCAATTGTGTGAAGTTGGCGGATAAGAGTTCAGCACGTTTCAGGAGCTTTTCCGACTTGAAACAGTCTTTCAATTCCTTTTTCAGTTTCTCCAGCAGTCCGGTTTTGTTTTTCAGTTCCCGGACCAGCCGCTTGTGGATGCGGTTCTGGCGGGACTGGAAAGTGGCCTGCTCCCGGGCTTTCAGAATCCGGTATTCAATGGCTTCACAGAACGTGGAAAACGTCTCCTCAGGGTTTCCCAGTGATGTCATGCGGATCGGAAAGTCGTCCTTCGGATACCGAAATCCGCCTGCCGGCTCCGCTTGCTTCATGCGTATAAGCAGGGTTTCAGGTTCAGACGCCTGGATGAGTTCCCTGGCCCATGCAGGGCCCATCCCACGAAAGTGCTGGTAGATGGTTTTCGGATGATCCGCTTCCCGAATGTCGGCAACGCTCAAGTTGTTGAACGGCTTCCGGTCATCTGTGGGCTCAGATAAGCAGGTCCCGGCAATGGCCTGTGCATCGTTCCATGACCAGAGAATCCGGTCTTCCGGGTCGGTGATATACCAGGCTGTGGGTACCCGTCCCGCGTGCACGGTGAACGTAAACCGACTCTGGTCTCCCCAGATCATCCGCTTTTCCAGTTCAAACCGGATGAACCGTTCTTCGAGGGGCTTGTCAATATTGATCAGGCGGCTGTTTTCCAGATATTTGCGGATGACATTGATGTCCGAGCCGGAAATCGGTTCGCCCGGTGCCCGGCCGCCCGAAAGAAAAAAGGGTGCGGAGCGGGGCGCGGAGGGAAAAAGAAGGTATTGCCGGTCCAGTTTCCATTCCAGGAAGCCCTTTTTCAGGGAAACCCGGGATAAAAAAACACCGGAAGGAATCTGTTTTTTCAGTTCGTTCACCAGAAAGTTTATGCTAGAATTCTCCATGGCTTGCGGAATTGTACCACACGCCCCTTAGCAGTTCCGTAAGAATTGACTTGACATCTTCAGGATGTTCCTTTAGGTTTCACATCTTGAGGGAAGACTTTGTGACTAATTGACGTAAGGAGTGTCTGGTAATGAGAACCGTGATGAAAGAAACCTTTTTCGCACGGAAAGAGACCGTGGAGCGGAACTGGTACGTGGTGGATGCATCCGGCCGTACCCTGGGTAAGCTCGCAACGGAAGTTGCCCGTGTGTTGAGGGGAAAGCATAAGCCCATCTACACACCGCACGTCGACACCGGCGATTTTGTAATTGTGGTCAACGCGGAAAAGGTCGTGATGACGGGTAACAAGTGGGATGAGAAGAAATACCGCTGGCGGACCACCCGTCCCGGAAGCATGAAAGAACGCACCGCCCGGCAGATGCTGGATAAGCATCCGGAAGTAATTGTGGAACATGCCGTTAAGGGTATGCTCCCGAAGAACAAGCTGGGGCGGAAAATGTACAAGAAGCTCAAGGTATATGCCGGTGAATCGCATCCCCATGCGGCGCAGAAGCCGGAAATCCTGAACTTCTGAGTGCATCCCAATTGATTCAATACGCAGGAGGATTTGCGTGAGGACTATTCAATACTACGGAACCGGACGCCGCAAAACTGCGGTTGCCCGTGTATTCCTGAGACCCGGCAAGGGTGAGGTGGTGATCAACCAGAAACCCGTTGATGATTATGTCGACAGCAACATTTTGAAGATGGTTATCCGTCAGCCGTTGCAGTTGACCGAAACAACGGACAAGTTTGATCTCTACGTTACCGTGAAGGGTGGTGGCGTGGCCGGCCAGGCAGGCGCCATCAAGCACGGCATTGCACGTGCGCTGTTGGAATACAACCCAGAGCTGAGAAAGAAGCTGAAAGAAGCTGGATTCCTGACCCGTGACCCGAGAATGAAAGAAAGAAAAAAATACGGGCAGCCCAAGGCCAGGAAGAGATTCCAGTTCTCGAAGCGCTGATTATCAACCCAATATTTTTGCAAGGAAACCAACCCTCAAAGGAGGTATTCTTTGGCTGACATTTCCATGAAGGAACTGCTGGAAGCAGGCGTCCACTTCGGACACCAGACGCGCCGGTGGAATCCGAAGATGAAGAAGTACATTTTCGGAAGCCGGAACGGGATCTACATCATTGATTTGCAGAAAACCATGAAACTGTTCCGGGAATCTTCGGAGTTCGTGTCCGGCATTGCTTCCAAGGGCAAAACGGTGCTGTTTGTCGGTACCAAGCGCCAGGCACAGGAAGCGATCGAAGCGGTGGGTGAATACGACATTCCGTACGTGAGCCAGCGCTGGCTGGGCGGAACCCTCACCAATTTCCACACCATTAAGAAGAGCATCGATAAGCTGAACCGACTGGATGACATGCTGGATCATGACGATCTGGATGATCTGACCAAGAAGGAACGGTATGGCCTGGAACGGGAACGGAACAAGCTTCTGAAACTGTTCAAGGGCATACGCGAACTGAATGGTTTGCCGGACGCACTGTTTGTTATCGATCCGAAACGGGAAAAGATTGCCGTGCAGGAAGCACGGATCATGAATATCCCGGTTATCGCGATCGTGGATACCAATTGTGATCCGGACGTGATCGACTATGTGATTCCGGGCAACGATGATGCAATTCGTGCCATCAATCTGTTTGTTTCCAAGATGGTCCAGTCCATACAGGAAGGCCGTCAGATGGTGGGCGCCGATGTTCATCCTCAGGAGCAGGCAGAGGCCGAGTTGGAAGCAGAAGCAGATGTTGCTGCAGCCAAGAAGCCGGAGCCGAAAGCTGCACCGGTCGAGGTGAAGAAGGAAGCTCCGAAAGCAGAGGCTCCCAAGAAGGAAGAAAAGCCTGAGCCGAAAGTCGAACAGAAGGCGGAGCCCAAAACGGAACCGAAGGTCGAGAAAAAAGCTGAGCCGAAAACTGAAAAGAAAGCGGATGTGAAAGCGGAAGAGAAGGCTGAACCGAAGGCTGAGAAGAAAGCTGAAGTGAAGAAGACAGAAGAAAAGGCGAAGCCGGAAGCGAAGAAAGAAAAGGCCGAAAAGAAGGCTGAGAAGACCGAAGAGAAGCCCAAGGCAAAGTCTACTGCAAAGAAGACTGCGGCCAAGAAGTCCACCACCAAGAAGGAAACGAAAGACGCCGAGGAAAAACCGAAGGCGGCTGCGAAGAAGACCACCAAGAAGAAGGACGAAGAGGCGGAACCGGCGAAGAAATCGACCAAGGCCAAGTCTACAACAAAAGCGAAGACCGAAAAGAAGACCGAATCTGCAGCGGAAAAGAAAGCTGATACGGCCAAGAAGAAATCAGCTACAGCGAAGAAGGAAGACTGAACATGGCAAACATTACAGCAACTCAGGTGAAGGAGCTCCGCGAAAAAACGGGGCTTTCCATGGGCGAATGCAAAAAGGCCCTGGTAGAGACAGACGGCAATCTTGAAGAAGCGGTAAAGCTTCTCCGGAAGAAGGGCCTGGATGCTGCGTCCAAGAAGGCCGGTCGCAAAACAGCCGAAGGTCTGATCGGTTCGTATATCCACTCCAATGGAAAGATTGGGGTTCTGCTGGAAGTCAACTGTGAAACCGATTTCGTCGCACGCAATGATCAATTCCAGGAACTGATCAAGGATATCGCGATGCATATCGCGGCTTCGGAACCGAAATTTGTCAGCAGAGACGACGTAACCGAGGAAATTCTGGCTCAGGAAAAAGAAATTTACCTGGAGCAGATCAAAGCTCAGGGTAAACCGGAACATATTGCGGAGAAAATTGTGGAAGGTAAGCTGGGTAAGTATTACGAAGAAAACTGCCTGCTGGAACAGCCTTTCGTGAAAAATTCCGATATGACCGTGGGACAACTGGTTTCAAGCAAGATTGCGGAAATCGGTGAAAACATCCAGGTCGCCCGTTTTGTCCGCTATCAGGTGGGGGGCGAGTAATCCGAGCACAGACGAATTTAGTATGATCGAGCCCCTCCAACTGGAGGGGTTTTTTTGTCAGGTGATGCGATTCAGGACCATTCTCGGGATATTAAAAAATATAAGAATTAAGCTGGAATCGTGGATAATTCAGTGTCATGCCCGATGGTTGAATACGGTAAGGGTGCGGGATTGATGCGTTTCTTTATGCTTTTCTTAGATTAACGTGTGTTTGGTCTGAATGCGCCTTGAGGCCGGAATTTCTCAAAATTCGTAGAAATTTCCCGGTTCCCCTTTACAAAAAACAGACATATATTATATATAGCCTCCCCGGGGAGCCTGAGACTGAAACAAGGCAGGAGGCAGGTCATGAAAAAGACAAAATTGAACGAAGTGGAATTTGAGCGTCTGAGCAACGATGAAATGAAGACCATCATCGGCGGGGCCGTGATGCATGGATATACAGCGTTTGAACCCCAATTGACTGCCATGGCTGTTGCAACAGACGGAGATGGGAATCCCGAAGATCCCAAAACGGATCCTGAGCCGGATCCTGCAGGTATTTGATCGCAAGGACAAATCAAGCTGAATTTGAGTAAGTATGGGCGGTCTTAATACCGCCCTTCATTTTGTTTAAGAGGGTTGTACCTGCTCCTTGCAGGTGTTGAATGCAGTGCGGACATCGGCGATTGAACGGTAGCGGTCCCGGGGATAATGGGCCACACAGTTCATGATCAACTCTTCCAGTTGTCTGGGAAAACTCTTCAGCATCTGACTGGGCCTGACAGGGTGAATATCCGGATTCAGGATCTGGTGCTGAACAACCATGGGATCATGGTGCTGGTAGGGCAGCACCCCGGTGAACAGACGGTAGAGCGTGATGCCCAGGCTGTAGATGTCCGTCTGGGCGGACGTTACGCTCATGGTCAATGTTTCAGGTGCAATATACGCAGGAGTGCCCACAATTTCCAGCGCCTGGGTCTGGGAGTCCGTTCCGATTTCTTTGGCAATGCCGAAATCCATCAACTTGACAATCCGACCGCCCCGACTGGTGGGGTGGGTTATGGAGAAGCGTGTGCTGGCCACCATGATGTTGGCCGGTTTGATGTCCCGGTGCAGAACACCCTTGTCATGGAGGTAGGCGAGACCTGCCAGCATGTCATCGATGAGATAGAGGCAGAACTCCATGGGCAGCGGCCATTCCCGTTCCAGCTTGGCTTCCAGTGTTTCCCCGTCAAGAAATTCAGTGGCCAGATAGAGTTTTCCCCTGTGTTCTCCGCTGTCGTAATACTGAAGAATATTGGGATGATCCAGCCGGCTCAGTATCTTGATCTCATCCTTGAACCGGCGGATCTTCTGCGGACTGCCTGTGACCGGAATTTTCAGAATCTTCAGGGCCACTTCCTGACGGGTTTCCATGGAGACGGCACGAAATACATCTCCCATACCCCCTTCGCCCACCTGAGCCTTGATGAGATAGGGGCCCACCATGTTGCGGCTGCGCCATTGCCACAACTGGTAGGCCAGAAAGAACACCAGCCAAACGCCCAGAATCGCGCCGGCCAGGATACCCACAGTCCGCGCCACATCTCCCATGGCTTCCGCGTGGAGGCGGTGTGCCTTTACGGTATTGGAGAGGAACTCATACCGTTCCGGCAATGACTGAAATGCATCCACGTTGACTTTGTCCGATTCCTGGACCGCTTTACGAATATGGGAGAGGCGTCTGAAGACGTTCAACGGCCACCAGTCAAGTGCCCCGTCACAATCGGAGTCCCGCATAAGTTCGTAGATACGCAGGTGAAGATAAGTCAACCAAGAAGGTTGTTCAGCCAGTTGGATTGACTTTCTTGCACACTTGAGTTCCAAGCAGGCATCTTCTGACAACCGATAACCTCTCATCAGTAGGGCAAGGTATATTGACTGTTCTTGAGTGTTTCCTTTCTTCAGTGCTTTTTCATAATGACTGTGAGCCAGTTGAAGCCCCTGCTGAATTTCTCCTTTCTCAAATTGAATTCTGCACAGAAGCTGTTGAAAGCCGGATATGTCAGATGGAGTTTTTTCATACGTATTGGTTTCTAATGCGAGACGAACAATTTCTTCTGCAGCAGGCAAATCACCGGACTCAAGAAGAGCATATGCGAGTTTGAGTTGGAGAAAGGGGATGTACCTTGGAAAGTTTCCCTTTGCCAGTTCCAATGCTTCTGAGTACGGTTCCACACCCAGTTCTGACATGCCTCCGAAACTGTAAAATCGTCCGATGTCGCGCAACAGGGTGATCTGATCTTCAATGTTTCCTGATTTGCGGGCAAATGCCAGTTCTTCTTTCAGCATGGAAACGGCTTCCGGTATCCGGCCTTCACGGGCCTGGGCTTCGGCCAGCCAGTGCCGGTACATCCGCATCCATCGGTGACAATGATACCGGTTGGCCAGCTGAAGACCTTGAATCAGCACTTCCTGCGATTTTCCACGATCCTGGAGGTCGGTAAAGACCCGGAACAGCACCTGATTCAATGTGGGAATTAATGATGGATACTGTGTACGTACCAGGTCGCGGGCCCGGCTGGATTCCCATGCCTCAAGTACATCCGGCGGTGAGGTATCTTCCAGCATGAGCAACAGCAGGTAGTTGTATGTGTCCTGCATGATGTTGACCGGGTCGGATTCCGTTCCGATCTCAGCGTAACGTTTTCGGATGGCATTGGCGCAAGTGGTAGCCGGTTTTCGCTCAGCGTACAGGGTACGGAGAATGGTGCGGGCATTTTCATCCAGTTCGGCTGCAGGAACGACCCGTTCCAGTGTCTGGTCGGCGAGATCAGGATTCATGACCAGCAAGAGCCCGAGCAGCGGTTGGGAAGGGGGAATCTCGGTGGCCTTTGCAAACCACTGCCGTGCGGCTTTTCCATTTCCCTGATCCCGCAGAAAAATACCCATCAGCATGGGCAGGGCAAAGGGGTGGTTGCCGGTATGTTCACGTAGAAATGATTCCAGATCATCCGCTGTACGACCTTCCTCCAGGAAGAGACCGGTCAGAGAAAGATAGGCCACGTATGTTTCGGGATGGTCCCGGATCAGATGTGCCAGTTCCACTTTCAGATCTGCCGGTTTTGGTTCCTGGAAGAGCTGCTGGAACCGGATAAATGGATCATCCTGAGCGGAGGCCGACCACGCGAAGACAATTAGCAGGATCAGCCCCGGGAGACGTTTGAGTGTTGACATGGCTCAATTGTACCCGATGGAAGCATGCTCGGCAATTGGTAGTGTCGATGAATCTTGGGGTTACAGGTTGACCGGTATGGGCATGAACGAGAGGATGAAAATAACCAGTGCCAGCCAGGCCAGCCGCTTTCGGGTTTTGTCCAGTGGGACGTAGTCGTACGGAATGGGTGGATGGCGAAGTCCGAGGATCAGGAGCAGGATGACCCAGATCAACCATCCCTCATAGAACAGGGCGAAAATCAGCAATATGCCGATCAGTCCGTAGGACAGCAGATGTGCTTTTCGACCCAGCACGGCATAGGCGATATGTCCCCCGTCCAGTTGACCCACCGGCAGGAGGTTCAGCGAGGTAACCAGCATTCCGATCCAACCGGCGAACGCAACGGGATGGAGAAGAATATGTGCTCCTTTATGGAGAGGAGGGAATATCAGAGGTTGAAGGAGTTTGAACAGGATGGGCTCCCCGAAACTGATGAACTCGGTTGACTCAGGTGGCACATGGATAATGCGGGACAGGAACATTCCGATGATCAGAACAGGCACGGCCACAACAAATCCGGCAATCGGTCCGGCAATGCCGACATCGAACAGATCCCGCTTGCCGAAGAACGGAGACTTGATCTTGATAAATGCGCCAAAGGTACCGATCAGGGTGGGGGCCGGAATAAAATAGGGCGGTGTGGCCACCATGTTGTATCGGCGGGCCGTCAGGAAATGACCCATTTCGTGCGCCAGTAAAATGGTCATAACCGGTACGGAGTAGGTGAGGCCCCCGATCCAGAAAATGGTGCTGTCCAATCCCGGGTCCAGTTCATAGAACTCAATGTATGTCAGCCCCCCGATGAATGTCGTGGTGACGACCGTCAGCAGAAACAGAGAAATGCTGAGCGCCAGTTGTTTGCGGGTAATGGGCGGCGGACCGCTCTTCTGCAGTCCAATCATGTCCAGCAGGAAGCCGGCGGGTTGTTGCGTACCTGTAGTCGGTTCCGTATTCACATTCTTACCATTATCCTCTTGGCCCTGGTTCACCCCGCACGATGCGTGTGACAGTTGCCCAGTGCCGTTCAAATTCCGGGCCCGAATTCTCTTTGACCTCAAACCGGTACAGTATGCAGTACATCTTCTCTCCTTCAGCCGGACTCAGGATATCAGAATTTGTTGCAGGGGGACAGGCAACATGGTCCCTGTTCTGTTACAATCATGCGGATGATGAGAGACGGATTTCAATACCAGCAATACAATCAGTATTTCTGCCAGATTGGACATGGGCTGGAAGACCTTGCAGCCGAAGAACTGGACGAACTGGGCGCGGGTGACATTCAGGTTCAGCATCGCGGCGTACACTTTTCCGGGGATCATCGGATTCTTTACCGGTGCAACTATGAATCCCGACTGGCCAGTCGGATTCTTGCTCCGCTGGTGACCTTCGGCTGTCATACCGACAAGGTGTTGTATAAGCGGGCAGGGGAGATAGACTGGAGCCAATTCCTGCAACCGGGACAGACATTTGCGGTATTTGCCAATGTCTCCGCTTCCCGGATCAACCATTCCCAGTATGCCGCACTTCGGGTGAAAGATGCCATCGTGGACCAATTCCGGGAAAAAACGGGAAAGAGACCTTCCGTTGATACCCGCAATCCGGATCTATGGGTTTCGCTGAACGTCCGGGAGAACAAGGCCGTGATCAGTATCGATACTTCCGGCGGGCCGTTGCATAAACGGGGATACCGTATCGGTTCCTATGATGCTCCTCTGCAGGAAACACTGGCGGCAGGAATGGTCCGGTATTCCGGATGGACGGGGGATCGCCGTTTTGTGGATCCCATGTGCGGTTCCGGTACCATCCTGGCTGAGGCGCTGATGGCGGCGGGCCGTGTTCCAGCTGGCTTTCGCCGCCACCGCTGGGGATTTATGCAGCTGCCGGATTTCGACGAAAAAACCTGGCTCCAGATCAAGGAAAACGCGGACGGGCAGATTCGTCCGGTGGAAGACGGTCTGGTCATGGGTGCCGACATCAACCCGGGTGCGGTCAGTGCAGCGATGGGTAATCTGGGCCGTATACCCGGTGGGGACGGTGTCATGATCAGGCGTGCCGATTTCAGGGAATCAAAGGGATATCCGGACAGTCTGCTGGTCACAAACCCGCCTTACGGGGTCCGGTTGGGAGAAAAGCGGGAGGCCCAGGAGACAATGACGGCATTCGGTGACTTCCTGAAGCAGAAATGTTCGCGCTCCAATGCCTGGATATTGTGCGGCAGTAATGAATTGACCAAGCATATCGGTCTCAGAACCTCAAGACGGATCACATTGTTCAATGGACCGCTGGAAACTCGTCTTGTCCGTATCGATATCTATTAAAAAGGCTTCTCGGATTTCTACTTGCCAACCCCATGTTCAGTTTTGTAAGGTAACACGACAGCAGCCCTTGTTGAAGCGGCAGTGGTGAGGGGAGTACTCATGAATCCCGTGACGGAAGTCCGTCTGGATAAGGAATGGATCAACACGCTAACGCCCATCCAGTTTGAGGGCACCATCAAGGTTATCTCGGACCGACGCGAAGTGGACCGTGTGGTGCGTCATCTGATGCAGTCCCGGCAACTGGGATTTGACACCGAAACACGTCCGGCGTTCAAAAAAGGGGTCAACCATCCGGTGGCATTGCTGCAGCTGGCGACAAAAGACACCGCCTATCTGTTCCAACTGTTGCGTACCGGCTTGACACCTTCACTGGTCGACCTGCTTGCGTCGCCACGGGTGAAGAAGATCGGCATCGGCGTTCGGGACGACATTGTCAAACTGAGAGAAAGGGTGCCGTTCCAGCCGGGCGGTTTCATCGATCTTTCGGAAATCGCAGATTCAAAGGGCATCGTGCAGGTGGGAGCCCGGGCGCTGGTTGCCCGATATCTTCGGCATCGACTGATCAAGTCCTCTCAGCGTTCCAACTGGGCATCTCCCCGGCTGAGCGAACGGCAAATCCGGTACGCGGCGACGGACGCATGGATCTGCCTGAAGCTATATCCCATGTTGCTGGCGGATCATCGGGATTACAGTCCGCAAGAGGAAGAATGAGCCCGGAGGCATGAACATCTGCTTCCGTTCCATTCAGGTTCACGTTTCATGACCAACAACGGATACGTTTATCGTGATCAGATTTCGAGTCCGGTTGCTTCTGCTTCAATACTTGATTTCTATACGGATCGATATTCCCGATTCACCCGGAAAAAATGGCGGGAACGGATCGAATCCGGCCAGATTCGCATAAATGGAAAAACGGCCTCCTGTGAAACCCGACTGAAACCCGGGGATATACTGACCTACCATCGCCCCCCCTGGACAGAGCCCGAAGTCCCGTTGAACTTCCGTGTGCATTTCGAGGACGACCACATTCTGGTAGTGGGGAAACCGCCCGGTCTGCCGGTGCTGCCTCAGGACATGTTTCTGCAGCACACATTGCTGTATCAGGTACGCCAGGCATTTGGAGACAGTTGCACACCGATACATCGTCTGGACCGGGGGACCTCCGGTCTGGTGCTGTTTGTCAGGACCCGTCTGGCAGGAAGACGACTGAGCATGGCCATGCAAAACGGAGGAATTGAAAAAACCTATATTGCCTGTGTGTCCGGAGAGAGTGTCCGGCGTACCGTTCACATCCGTCTGCCAATCGGTCTGCACGACCATCCGCTGACCGGGAAAGCGTGGGGAACGGCGGAGAAAGGACGGACATGCCACACGATATGCCGCTTCATTCACCGGAATGAAAGCGGAAGACACCTGGTCATGGTGAAACTGGTCACCGGCCGCTCACATCAGATTCGTATTCATCTGTCGGCGATTGGCAATCCGCTTGTCGGAGATCCGGCGTATGGGCACCCCGGCGGGAAACCGGATCCGGGCGCTGTGCCGGGAGACACAGGATTTTTCCTCCATGCATGGCGGTTGCGATTTCACCATCCGGTCAGCAGGGAACGATTGCGGATCACTGATCCGGTAACCAATATCCCCCTGGAAACGGTACAGGGAGAAATCCGATGAGCAGTCTGATCCTTTATGACGGAGAGTGTGGGCTGTGTAATCGCCTGGTCCGTAATCTTCTGCGGATCGATGAGCATGCTCTTTTCCGTTTCGCTTCTCTTCAGGGTGAAACAGCAGCCGCTGTTTTGTCCCGCAGGTTTCCGGAAGGGGGTGTGCCGGATAGTGTCATCCTTGTTGAAGGCCTGGATACACCGGATGAACGCATTTTTACCGGGAGTGATGTGGTGATTGAAATCGGCGGGATACTCAACGGAATGTATCGCGCTCTGCTCCTGGTCAAGTTGATTCCCCGGCCGTTACGGGAGCTTATTTACCGTCTGGTGGCACGAACAAGACGAACCCTGTTTGGTACGGTAAACCATTGCCCTTTCATCGCGGGTTGCCCGGACCGTTTCCTTCCCTGATCAATCGTCGTTGAATCCGGTGATTCCCTGGTCTACAATGTCGGTACAATCGAACATTGGACCGGTGCATATCACCGGTTGTACGAAGGAGGGTCCCATGGCGTTACTGGATTATGAAGCCCTGCTGGGCTCGGGAGAAGCACGGAACCTGCTGGAACATACCTGTTCCACCATACCGAAGGAAATGGTCCATGCACCGGGACCGGATTTCGTGGACCGGATGTTTGTTCCATCGGATCGGAAGCCGGGTGTGCTGGTCAATCTGCAGCGGCTGTACAATACCGGCCGACTGGGGGGTACCGGCTATCTGTCCATTCTGCCGGTGGACCAGGGGATTGAACATACGGCGGGGGCCTCATTTGCACCCAATCCCATCTATTTCGATCCTGAAAATATTGTCAAGCTGGCCATTGAAGCGGGATGCAACGGGGTTGCCAGTACATTGGGTGTACTGGGCAGTGTGGCCCGTAAATACGCCCATAGGATTCCGTTTATCGTGAAGTTGAATCACAACGAGCTGCTGACATATCCCAACAAGTATGACCAGGTTGAATTTGCTTCGGTAGACCAGGCATTCGACATGGGTGCTGCGGCAGTGGGTGCCACCATCTATTTCGGATCGGAAGAGTCGATGCGACAGTTGCAGGAGATTTCCGAAGCGTTCTCCTACGCACATTCCCTGGGCATGGTTACGATTCTCTGGTGTTACCTGAGAAACAGTGCCTTCAAAAAGGACGGAGTCGACTACCATGTGTCGGCGGACATGACCAACCAGGCCAATCACCTGGGTGTAACCATTGAAGCGGATATTATCAAGCAGAAGCAGGCCGAGAACAACGGTGGGTTTACCGCGATCAATTTTGCCAAGACCAACAAACTGGTATACGACAAACTGACATCGGATCATCCCATCGATCTGACCCGTTACCAGGTGGCCGGTTGCTATATGGGCCGCGTGGGTCTCATCAATTCAGGAGGCGCATCGGGGAAGGATGATTTCGGGCAGGCGGTCCGAACCGCGGTGATCAACAAGCGTGCCGGCGGTATGGGCCTGATTCTGGGAAGAAAGGCATTCCAGAAGCCGATGGATGAAGGGGTGAAACTGGTCAATGCCGTACAGGATGTATTCGCAGATGAAGAGGTTACACTGGCATAGGCGAAATGCGATGAGATACAGCAAAAGGCGGGGAGCTTGGTTCCCCGCCTTTCTTGTTCTATTCGGGATGAAAGTTATTCGTACTTGAGCGATTCCACCGGGTTTGTCTGCGCATTCCGGATGGCCTGACCGGATACGGTCAGCAGTGCAATCACCACCGCTGAGAGTGTTGCCGTCACGTACACCCACCATTGCTGGTCTACCCGGTAGGCAAAACCGGAGAGCCACCAGTTGGCCGCCCAGTAGGTCACCGGCCAGACCAGGACTCCCGCCAGCAGCACCCAACGGATGAATTCCCAGGTCATGCGGGATGAGATCTGGAAAACGGTGGCGCCCATTACCTTTCTGATTCCGATTTCCTTGGTGCGCTGGGCTGCGCTGAAAGCAGCCATGCCGAACAGACCGAGGCAGGCGATCAGCATACCGATCCCGCTGAACAGCGTGAACACATTGCCGATCTTCTCTTCAAACTGATACTGCTGCTGGAAATTGGCATCCACGCGAAGATAATCAAACAGGTCACCGGGGAACCATGTTTCATATGTGCGTCGTATTTCTGGTAAGGCTGTAGTGGATTTTCCCGGTTCCAGCTCCAGGGTGATATAGCGGGCCATGTGTACCAGTCGGATCACCATGGGTTCCAGTTCCTGCTGCAGACCGTACCAGTGGAAATCCCGAACAACCCCGACTATTTTTGTCGGTGTACGGTCGCTGCCGATCAGAAGGGTCTGGTTGACCGCGTCCTCCGGGTTTTTCCAGCCGAAGGTGCGCATGGCGGTTTCATTGATGAGGAAATTTCCCCGCAGGCTCTCCCAGTTCCGGTTTTCCAGGTCCGAAACCGAGGCCAGGAGGGGAATATCAAAGGTATCGATAAAATATCTGTCACAACGGAGACAACGAACGGCCAGCCCATTGTCGGGATCGGATTCAGCAGGATACATCCAGAGACGGTTTACGCTGATGCCGGGGACGCCGGATCCGGTTGTGACGCTTTTGACTTCGGGAATGGAAAGGAAGGCCGAACGGACCGGTTCCACACGGTCTCCGGGCAGACTCTCCCAGGACCGGAGGCGCAGCACAATCTTGTTGTCCACATCGAAGCCAAGTGGCATGGAACGCATATGGTGCAGCTGTTGGTAAACCGTTGTGGTACCGATGATCAGGAATATGGAAGCCATGAACTGAACCACCACCAGTACGGTACGGAGTGTCGATCCTCTCCGGCTGGAACCATACGACCCCCGAAGGACGGCATTCGGTCGGAACGAAGAAAGCACAAGAGCGGGATAGAGGCCGCCGAGAATACCAACGAGGAGGACAAGAACAATCATTCCGGAGATCATGGCCGGGGTCAGAAGAGAATGCAATGTAAACGATGTGTCCGCGAGCCGGTTGAACAGCGGAAGGGAGATTTCAATTATGAGCAGACTGAATATGACCGCGATCAACACGGTTATGATCGATTCGCCCAGGAATTGAAGAATCAACTGGCCGCGGGAGGCACCCGACACTTTTCGCATACCGATCTCCGAGGCCCGGCGGAGGGCACGGGCGGTGGACAGATTGATGTAGTTCAAGCAGGCAATCAACAGGATCAGGAGCCCGGCTGCGGAGAAAATCCAGACATAGACCAGATGTTTTGTGGGCTCAAGCCGGTCCCCGTTGTACCAGTGCAGATTGGTGTCTATTAACGGTTGAAGCACATTCCCCATGCGCATGCCCGCGTCCGTCAACTGGTCGGCCATATACTCATGAGGCAGGTCTCTGATCAGGTTTCCGAAGGCAAACGGGTCCGTCTCCGGCTTCAGTTTCACATACGTAATGGTCGCCAGCACGCCGAATTCCCAACCCCTGAGATATTCACTTTCCAGCGTACGTTCCCAGGGGACAAAGATGGCATCCGGCAGCATGGAATTGGATGGAAGGTCCTCGACAACGGCACTGACCGTAAACAATTGTTCAGACATGTTGATTTGTTTACCCAGAGCCGGACCCGGTCCGAGGTAGATATCCGCCAGTGAGCGGGAAATGACGACGGAATCCGGACCGTTAAAGGGATGTTTCCGTGTGCCTTCAATGAACCGGTAGTCGAAGATGGTGAAGAGGTCCGGTTCGGTATACCGGACACGTTCCTCCGGAATGGCGATTCCGTCTTTCTGAATGGTTGCGGACCAGTACCGGCACGTCCGTGCAGTGGCTTCCACTTGAGGAAACCGGTCCCGGATGGCCTGGCCCATCGGTGTTAGATTGGACGGGAAAATCTGGTGGCTCCGCTCCGTAGTGCGTTCTCCCAGAACAAGGTAAATCCGGTCCGCGTCGTTGTGAAAACTGTCGAACGAAAGATGAAAATGTACGAACAGCAGAATCATGATACATACGGCCAGACTGACGGACAGACCCACGACGTTGATGATGGTATAGAGTGGATTCCGTTTCAGCAGACGCATCGCGGTTTTCAGGTAGTTGCCGGTGAGAGATGGCAGGACCTGAAACAGGCGATCCATCAGGCGGGCACCGGGTTTCCGGTTCGTCTTTTCAAAATCCAGGCTGATTCCGGCAGGATCGCCCAATTCTCCAGCTGCAGTTTCTACAGCAGCCCGGGGCGTCATGCCTTTTTCCGTCAGTTCGGTGACCCGGATCCGCAGGTGATCTTCCAGTTCAGCTATCACACCCGGCTCCAGTCCACCGTGTTTTTGAAGGGACCGTTTCCATTCCCGGATGGCGTGATCAATCATATCCATGAGATTCCCCCCTGGTCGGTGACGGGTCAGGATCCCGGTCGGTTTGCGGGTTTCAAGACGGAACGCAATGCATCGTGTACCGTCATCCACATGTCCATTTCAGTGTCGAGTGCTGCAAGCCCTTCCGGAGTTATGCTGTAATATCGTCTCGGACGTCCCTCCTCAGACATTTGCCACTGGCTGGCAATCAATCCTTCCTTTTCCAGGCGATGCAGAACCGGGTAGAGCATCCCATCCGACCATTCCATGGAGCCCCGGGAAACATCCCGGACTTTCCGGATGATCTGGTAACCGTAGCTCTCACCCCGTTTCAGAATGGCCAGTACAAGTGGCTTCGAGGAAGCTGCGATGAGCTGTTTTGAGATCATGGTGGCTCACTCTCCTTTGTACATAGAACAACAAGGTATCCAGTGGTGTTATACATCCACTGGACCACTCGGGTTTCATTTGATACGCACAAACATGTAAAATTTGAGCCTGCGTGATATGCTGTACCGGGGAAACTTCAGAAATGAAAAGATGAAATCGTTTGTATCGTTTCTTGATTGCGTGCGTCCTATTCGTATGAGATTTAAAAAATACTTGCGGAGGTAGCATGAGGGGCCTGATTGGGGCATGGATATGTGTGATTCTGTTTGCGGGAATTGTGGAAGCCGCAAACGTATCGGGGATTGTAGTGGGAGCGGACGGCCGACCGGTAGCGGACGCTGAGGTTACGCTGGCCGGTCAACAGGTACAGACGCTGGAAGACGGAAGCTTTCATTTTGATGGAGTGGGTTCAGGCACGTACAGACTCGAAGTCCGTTTGACCGGATTTCAGACAATTATGCGGAATGTGGACCTGACGGAAAACAGGGATATTCGGGTTCGGCTTGTTCTCTACCCCGTTCAGCGACTTGCAGAATCGGTTGTGGTTATGGCGGATGTGCCGTCGGCATTGCCCGGTCCGGGACTGTCATCCGGTGCTGAGGAATTGCACCGCCGTTCGGGATCCGATATCGGCGAGTTTCTGCAGGAGTTGAGAGGAGGGGCCGCGGTTCGCAAGGGGGGAACTGCGCTGGATCCCGTGTTCAGAGGCTTTCAACGGGATCAGCTTCGTGTGGTTGTCGATGGAATGATGGAGGTGGAAGGGGCATGTCCGAACCGAATGGATCCGCCTGTATCCCATTTTTCCCTGACCGATCTGGGTCGTCTCGAACTGGTGAAAGGACCGTTTTCTGTCCGGTTCGGTTCCACTCTGGGCGGCGTAATCAATCTGGTGAGACAGGACGCTGCCGTGATGGGTGGTCGTGGTATCACCGGCCGGGTGGGAACGGGCTATCTTTCCAACACCAGCCGAACGACCGCTGATCTGCGCGTCATTGCCGGAACGCCTGAGGTGGGAATTGAAATCTCCGGTGCGGTTGCGGAAGGTGACGACTATACCGATGGTGCGGGAAATCGCGTCGACGGTGAATTCAACCGGGACAGTACCACGATCGGGACCAGTTTGCGCCTGTCTGACGGACACCGGGTTTCCTTGCGGTATCACCACGTCTACCTCTGGGACACCGAGTACCCGGCGTTGCCCATGGATGCGGATTATGATGAAACAGACATTTTCTCGATTTCATGGGACTGGTCCCCCGGAACGGTCTTTGACCGGATCAGGCTGTCCGCATTCACCGGCCGCGTGGATCACCTGATGAGTAACCGCAACCGTCCGACAGTTGCCATGATGCTGATGGAGACACTTGCCGATACCCGCACCCGTGGCATGCGGGTGGAGGGAAATCTTCGTCTGGGGTCAGGTCGTGTTCAAGTGGGTTTGGACCACAAGGAGAAGGAAAAGGATGGGACTCGCACGCGTACCATGGCCATGAATCCTGGAATGCCTATGTCGGACCGGATATGGCCGGATGCCTGGCGAAACGAAACGGGGATTTTTGCGGAATGGAATGAATCTTCAGGTGAGTCAGTCACACTCTCCGGGGGCATTCGAATCGATCGTTTCCGGTCTGATGCCCGTGAACCGATGGTCATGTTTACTCAGTTGTACGGGAGCGATCTGATGCGCGAAGATACAGCACTTTCCCTTCATGCTGGAATGGATGTTGTGCTGTCGGAGAGGGTGCATGGAGCGTTGTACCTGGGGCAGGGTGTCCGGGCACCGGATATTTCGGAACGGTATCTTTATCTGCTTCCGGTGGGCCTGGATCGATACGACTACCTGGGTAATCCGGACCTGGAGCGGGAAATCAACCGACAACTGGAAGGCGAACTGGTCTGGCATGGCGACCGGATGATGATTCAGTTATCTGTTTTCTATGCGGACCTGACTGACCTGATCTCTGCGCGCATAATCGATGATGTGGATCCGCGGTCTCCCGGTGTTTCAGGTGTCAAGCGGTTCGAAAATATCCCGGATGCTGTCCGATATGGGGCGGAGCTGGAGTTGAACTGGGTTCCGCAACCCGAATGGATTTTCAGCGCGGATATGTTCTGGAGCCGGGGTCGTGACCGGTTCAGGGGAGAGGATCTGCCGGAAACACCGCCGGCGGAACTTCAGTTGAAGGCACGCTATACTGTTGAGCGTTTCTCCGTAAGGTGGACGACGCGGATTGTAGCCCGACAGGATGATGTTTCCGTCAGTTTCGCTGAACCGGAAACGGCGGGATTTACTACACACACGGTGGCGGGTGAATTCCGGATCGGTGACATCATCATATTGGGTGAAATCAGCAATATCACGGACAAGGCATACGCCGAACACCTCACAAGAAGGATTTCGGGAACGGGGATTCGGATCGCTGAGCCCGGACGGAGCTTCTTTGTGGGATGCCGGTATCACTTCTGACCAAAAGAGAAAAAGTTCCGCTCGGTGAAACATTTTCGTTGACAGGTAAGTAAGTATTTACTAACTTGCCAATGGAGGTGGCAATGAACCGAAAACGGATGACATACGCAGAACGTCACATTGACATCATTCGCTCTGCTGCACCGCTGTTTGCGGATCACCCGGTTGATGCGGTGACGACGCGGGCCATTGCGGAATCAGCAGGCGTGTCCGAGGCGCTGCTCTATCGACATTTTCCCAGCAAAGAAGCGTTGTACGAGGAAATGCTGGAGTACTACTTTGGCGCTTCCGAACCGATTCGAAAGCGACTGGAGGAAGTTCCCACCAATACCGAGAACCTGGCTTTCCTGATTTATACACTGATCGGGTTTGTCTTTCGAAACATCGGCAGGGACGAGGATGAAGCCCGTCTCACCAAACGGATCATGGCACGATCCATCATGGGGGACGGTGTGATGGCAAAGCGTCAGATCTGCAACTATGAAATGGTCCAGCGGAAAATGCAGGCCTGTTATGAATGGGCGGTTCAGGCAGGGGACGTGGACCGGCCCCAGTCTTCAAACTGGATTCAGCTCTGGTTTACTCATCATCTTGCCATTATGCTGGGCCTGCTCCAGACATCGGACGCTCCGGTTATCGAGTACGGGGCCGATGATCTCACGATTCATCGGGAGACCGTACGATTCTGTCTGCGCGGATTGGGCGTGAAGGAATCGGTTATCGCGACGTATGGTGATTTCATGGAATTCGAAGCGTGCACGGAAGAAATCGTGAACATGAAGAAGGAACACCTGCTGCTGGTTGAGCAGCGGAGCGCTCAGGTGGAGGATGAACATGACGAGTAGAAAAACGAGGGTGCTCATGACAATTGTGCTGGCGTTGCTTGCAATTCCGAACTGGGCGGCGGAGCTGAAGACCACCCGTGAAATCAGTTTGACGGACGCAAGGCGTCTGGCGCTTGAACACAGCTATGCAGTCCGGACCCGCGATATTGACGTGAAAGTGGCACGGGAACAGATCAAGGAAGCATTCCGGTCAGGATTGCCTCAAATTTCATCGGATGTGACCTTTACCAATAATCTGGAGTTGCCGACTCAGTTGATTCCCAACCTCTTTGAAGGAAAGCCCGAGGAACTGATTGAAGTTCAGTTTGGTACCAAGTATTCCACCGGGGCGAACATTCACCTGGATCAGCTGTTGTTTTCCGGAACCTACTGGATTGCGGTGAAAAGCTCCAAGGTGTTTCGTGAACTGGCCGAGGAAAACCGGGCGCTTACCGAACTGGATACGCTGAGACTGGTTTCCGGGACCTATTACCTGGCGCTGGTTACACAGGAAAACCTAGACATTCTCCGGGCGTCACTGGACAACCTGGAACGGACATTGACCGAAACCAGGGCCCGGTATGAGGAGGGGTTCCTGGAGGAAACCGATGTGGATCAAATCCAGATTTCGGTATCCAAGCTGGAGAATCAGATCCGTTCGGCGATCCGCCAGTTGGATGTCACCCATATGATGCTCAACTATGAGATGGGGCTGCCGTTGGACCAGAAACTGGACTTGCTGACTCCCATGGATGCGGTGGTGGAAACCGTGTTGAAGGATCCTGATGCGCTGAAGTATGAACTGGATGCGGATCCGGCAGTGAAGGCGGCCCGGACCAGTGCCACCATTTCCGAGCTGAATGTGAAAAACGAGAAATATCAGTACTGGCCTAAAGTCAGTGCATATGTGGACTACAACCTGAACCTTCAGGAAAATCAGATCGCCTTTTTTTCCGACGAGCAGAATTGGTTCCGTTCGGTCAATTTCGGGATCAAGCTGAGTTTTCCGTCATATACCAGCGGGATGCAGCGGTCGCGGATCCGCCAGGCTGAGCTGGCCATGGAACAATCCCGGATCGCTGCGAAAGAAGTAGCGGACGGACGCAAACTGGCTTTCCGACAGGCGGAGACGGCACTGGCGTCAGCACGGGACACGTACCAGACGGCGAAAGCGAACATGGCATTGGCCTCGAGAGTCTATGAGCGGACCCGCATCAAGTACGACGAAGGAATGACAACCAGCATGGATCTGATCCAGGCGCATGATCAATATCTGGAGCAGAAGGGCAGCTATATTGAAGCGTTGTCCACGTTGCTGGATGCACAGAATGAAATGGACCGCATACTGATGAACTTTTCAGCGATTGACGGGGGGACGGCAGAATGAAACGGATGGGAACAGAAAAATGGATCGCAGGGGTATGGCTCCTGCTTCTGGTTGCGTGCGGCGGCAGTCGGCAGGAAGACCCCAAATCCAGACTGGAACAACTGGTTGCCCAGCGGGATCAGATTGAAGCTGAGATCAGCCAATTAAGAAAAGAACTGAAGCAGAACGGCAGCAACGGAAATGGGTTGCGTGAAATCCCGATCGTGGAAACCCGGATCGTTGAACCACAGATGTTTGAACATTTCGTGACGGTTCAAGGCAGCGTGGCGTCGGATACAAACATCCTGGTTCCCTACCGCAGTTCCGGCACAATTGAGGAGGTCCTGGTTCAGGAAGGGGATCCGGTCAGGAAAGGTCAGGTGCTGGCGCGGCTGGACTCGGCCGTTATGGAACGGGCGCTGGAGGAACTGGAAAGCCGGCTTTCACTGGCCACTACGATTTTTGAGCGGACCCGACGGCTCTGGGAGCGGAATATCGGCAGTGAGATCGACTATCTGACCGCAAAGAATGATAAAGAGCGATTGGAGAAACAGATTGAAGTTCAGAAGGAACAGATCCGCCTCGCCACAGTGGTTTCGCCCATTGATGGCACGGTAGACGACGTAATGGCACGCGTGGGAGAGGCGGCGGTATCCGGTCAGCCTGCGGTCCACATCGTAAAGTTGAGTGATTTGACGGTCCGAGCCGCGGTGTCCGAAAACTATGTGTCGGCTGTCAAGGTCGGCAATGTCGTCCAGGTCCGTTTTCCCGTTTTGAAAAGGGAAACCGCCCTGAAAATCACCGCCGTGGGGCGTGTGGTTGATCCCAACAACCGGACCTTCAACGTGGAGATCGACATTCCGGAAAATGTGTCCGATGTACTTCCCAACATGACCGCGGTGCTGGTGATCAATGATTACAGCAATCCGTCCGCACTGGTCGTCCCGACCCGGGTTCTGCAGAAAACAGAGGACAGGCCTTTCCTCTTCAAGGCTGTGGGGGAAAACGGTGATTGGCGGGCGGTCAGGGCCTACGTGAAGGAAGGCCTCTACTATGGTGAACATACTGAAATCGAGCATGGTCTGGATGCAGGGGAGCAGTTGATTGTGGATGGATACCAGAATCTGGCGGACGGACAGAAGATTCAGTTGAAGCGGACTGACAGGAACTGATCCATGTCAAAGAAAGAATTCAAGCTGACCAACATCGCGGTGAATAACCGCACCACGGTATATTTCATGACGGTTTTCCTGGCCCTTTTCGGGATTCTCACCTATGTCACGACTCCGAAGGAGAACTTTCCCGAGGTGGATGTCCCGTTTATCATGATCATGACCAGTTATCCCGGCGCGTCTCCGGTGGACGTGGAGAACCTGATTACCCAGCCGATCGAGAAAGAACTGAAGGGAATCAACGGGGTAAAAGATATCTCCAGCAAGTCGATCCAGGATTTTTCCACCATTTTCATTGAATTTGAAATGAACGTGAACGAAGACCAGGCTTACCTGGATGTGACGGAGGCGGTGGACAAAGTACTGCCGGATCTCCCCAACGATCTGGAGGATGATCCGGAAGTCAAGAAGATCGAATTTTCCGAGTTCCCCATCTTGAACATCAACCTGTCCGGCGATCTGTCCATGGTAAAGCTCAAGGCCATTGCGGATGACCTGCAGGATGAAATTGAAGCACTGGAAGAAATCACCCGGGTGGACATTGTGGGTGCACTGGAACGGGAGATCCAGGTCAACGTGGATCTGTATCGCATGCAGGCAGCTGAGCTGACATTCGCGGATATTGCCCCGGCCATTGCCGGTGAGAACACCACCATATCCGGGGGACAGGTCCAGAGCGACGGAACCAAGCTGGCCCTTCGTGTAAACGGTGAATATCGGGATCCCCTGGAGATCCGGAATATTCTGTTGAAAGACGGGGTCTATCTCAAGGACATTGCCCAGGTGGTGGACGGGTTTGAAGACCGCCAAAGCTATGCCCGGCTGGACGGACAACAGGTCATTACACTGGATGTGATCAAGCGCGGTGGAAAGAACCTGATTGAAGGTGTGGACAAGATCAACCGGTTGCTGGCGGAATACAAACAGACAGCACCGGAAAATCTCATCATCAAGATTACCGGTGACGAAAGTGTGATGATCCGAAATTCAATTTCCAACCTGTTCAACACACTGGCGCTGGGTTTCCTGGTGGTGGTGCTGGTACTCATGTTCTTCATGGGGATCGACAACGCCCTTTTCGCGGCTACCGCCATTCCACTGTCCATTGTCATTGCGTTTATCTCTCTGCCGGTACTGGATTTCACCGTGAATTCGGTGGTGCTGATCGGATTCATCCTGGTTCTGGGTATCCTTGTGGACAACTCCATTGTCGTGGTGGAAAACATCTATCGGCATTTCACAACAACGGAGAATCTGCCCATTCTGCCGGCTACCAAACGGGCGGTGGGTGAAGTGGCCGGACCGGTTTTCACCGGAACACTGACCACCATGGCACCATTCTTCCCACTGGTATTCTGGCCCGGTATCATCGGTAAATTCATGTATTATGTTCCGGTAATCATTATTGTGACACTGGCGGCATCTTTGCTGGTGGCCTACACCATGAACCCGGTATTTGCGGTGTCATTCATGCGTTACCGCCTGAATGAAGTGCGCCGGAACAACCATAAACGAAATATGGTGATTGCCGGTTCCGCTCTGGGTGTGGCCATCCTCCTGTGGCTGGCCGGTATCCGGATACCCGGAAACATGATCCTGATTCTCGTCGTGATCTTTCTGGTCACGCGTTACATCCTCAGCGATCTGATCCGCAGGTTCCAGGTCTCCTTTGTCCCCTGGATGCGATCCACATACAGAGGGCATCTGGCTCAACTGCTGGTGGGCCGTCGCCCGTGGATCATCATTACGCTGGCGATTGTTCTGCTGATCGGTACCTTCGTGCTTCTGAACGTCAAGAGCCCCAGGGTGGTCCTGTTCAATCAGGGAGATCCGGAGCGAATCATGGTTTACGTCACCATGCCCGAGGGTACCCATATTGATGCCACCAACGAGGTGGCCCGTGAGCTGGAGCGTCAGGTTAATGCCATCGTGGGCAAGGACAACCCGGATGTGGAATCCATTCTGACGAACGTTGCCGTAAATGCAGGCAGCAACATTTTCGACCGTGAAATTCAGGATAAACTGGCCAAGATTACGATCAAGTTCGTTGAGTATAAGTACAGGACCGGTGAACGGACCACGACGGAGATTCTGAATGAGCTGAGAGAGCGCATCCAGCCCATTCCCGGTGCGGAACTCGTTGTGGAGGAGGAAGAGCACGGACCGCCGACCGATCCGCCGATCAACATTGAAATCAGCGGAAAAGATATTGATGTTCTGACCGGGATCTCCGAACGTCTCCTGGCATACATTGAAAATCTCAACATTCCCGGAATCGAACATCTGAAGCGGGACATGGAAATCCGGAAACCCGAACTGGTGGCTCAGATTGATCGTGTGAAAGCCAACCAACTGGGTGTCACCACGGCGGCCATCGGCCAGATGTTGCGAAACGCGCTGTATGGAAGTGAAGTTTCAAAGTTCAGGGAGGGAGAAGACCAGTATCCCATCATGGTTCGCCTGAAGCGTGATCAACGTCATGATCTGGATACCCTGCTGAACCAGACCGTTTTCGTACCGGGAGAAAAGGGCGGTCCGGACCGCCGCATTCCGATTTCAACGCTGGTCCGGGTAAGGGATGTCAATACCTACGGCGGGATTATTCATAAGGATGCCAAGCGGACCATTACCCTCTACTCGAACGTATTGAAGGGGTACAATGCAAACGAAATTCTCGGAGAGATACGGAAGGCGTTGCCGGGATTCGACCTGCCGGAGGGCTATCATATTGCGTTCACCGGTGAACAGGAAGACCAGGCGGAGTCCGGCGCGTTTATCATGAAGGCGTTGATCATTGCCCTGGGCTTGATTTTCGTAATTCTGGTGGCCCAGTTCAACTCTATCGGCAAAGCGGGTATCATCATGACCCAGATCGTGTTCAGCCTGATCGGTATATTCCTGGGCATCACGATTTTCCACATTGATTTCTCCATCATCATGTCAGGGCTGGGACTGGTAGCGGTTGGCGGAGTGGTGGCGACGAACGGGATTATTTTGATTGATTACACGAATGAAATGATGGAAGTCGAATCCAACGGCATGGATGCTGTCGTGAATGCGGCTTCCATCCGCCTGGTACCCGTTCTGCTTACGGCCATGTCCACCATTCTGGGTCTGCTGCCGCTTGCGTGTGGTATCAATATCAACTTTGTGACACTGGTGACGGAGCTGAACCCGCACCTCTATTTCGGTGGCCCCGATTCCGCCTTCTGGAAACCGCTGGCGTGGGCGTTGATATTCGGGCTGGGATTTGCCACATTTCTGACCCTGGTTGTGGAACCCACCATGTACTATCTGATGTATGGAAAGAAGCATCCGGGTGGTCCGGGTGGACAGAAAACGGCGGACCGGATCGAGTAAACGATCGGGCGCGATGAAGACAAAGAAAGCGGGGCATATGCCC